>JAXJRQ010000185.1:0-17337 GCA_036310525.1 Clostridia bacterium | reverse complement strand
TATAACATAATATCGTTATACACTGAATTTTTTACATTATCAATCTTTATCCCTTTTAATTATTTGTATATTACCATAAACGGAAGAGTTCCAGATCTCGTAATCATAACAACCTTATCGGTAAGCTCACTGTCATCCTCAAGAGCCATAACCTCTGCAAAAGTAATTGTGCGTATGCGCTGATCACGCTTCTTTGTGCTGTCATATTCATAAATATATGTTGCACTCGTTATCGGATAAAGATAAGACGATTTTTCAGTCTGACCGTTACGTATCACACGGAAATAGTTATCAAACTTTTCAGCAACAGTACCGTAGGTATGCACAACATCCGAGCCATATGTTACGCTGTCGTCATTTCCGTCGGTTGTACCGTAAAGAGCCTTTTTATCACTGTCAAAAACAAGCTTTATATAGCTTATTTTTCCGTTTATATCTGTTTCGTATCTGATTATATCGCCTTCGTCTACTGTAATTGCACTTCCGCCCGTGGGTGTATAATTCAACACACTTTCGTCTTCAATAAGATACGTTTTTTCTTTACCCTCAACTAATCCTACAAGAGCTTTCTTCGCAAGACCGTCTGTTTCATCATATACAGTGCTGATGTGCGAAACTATCATTCTTGAACTGTCTCTGACAACTGATGTCACATTTGAATTGTATACAATTGCTTTAGCATAAACCTCATCACCATATACATATGCAATCATGTTCTTGTAGTATCTTTCGTTTACAAGATTATTTATACCTGCCACTCTGTATTTAGACAAATCATTTTCATACTCTGCATCGGGCACCATAAATATAACTGTCTGCTTATCTACAGCAATTTCACCGCCTATAAGCGATGTAGAGGTGTAATATCTTGAAAGACCGTTGTTGCTCGAAGGTGTTGTTCCGCCGATTTTTAAACCATCTGTCGTGGGGTCACTGCTTGCAAACTCAATCTTATTGATATTCCCCTCAGAGTTCAGTCCGTAGCGTATTACCTGTTTATCGGCACAAAGTGAAAGAAGCTGTGTATTTGATATTCTTTCATTTGCTGAAACATCTGACAGCTTTTCCTCGGTCAGAAACTCGGCAACAACACCTTCTGATGTAAGTATTCTCAGTACAACATTACCGTCACCAACAGGGTCTCTTTCAAAGGGTTTTAATACATATCCGTATTTCATTGCTCCCATTTCGGTTTCGCCTACGATTGCAGCAATATATCCGTCAGAGCTTAAAAGCACTGTGTATGAACCGCCAACCATCAGTTCATTATCGGGGCAAATCGACTCAAAGTCTCTTACAGTTCTTAAGGCATTACCATTATTGTCAGATACATACCATACCGAATATCCGTTTTCGCTTCTTTCCTCAAGCCCCTTTACTGTTACGGAAGCTGTATCGTTAAGCACTTTAATTTCAATATAGCTCTTATCAGAAGCCGCACATATTTCGGTAAGTGCGCCCGTTGTTACGCTTTCAAGAGTCAGTACTTCTCCCTCTTTGTTCTTTATAACAACGTTTTTGTATTCTTCAAGCTTTATGTTAGTTGCCGGCTTATTCTTAAAATATATAACTTCATTTGCTACAATATTTACAAGACCGATTGTTGTATTGGTAACAAGAATAACATCCGCTTCTCCGTCATTATCATTATCAATTGCCTTGATTTTTCCGTACTTCGGAAGAGAATATCCACCTGACGGCATAGTTGTTTTTATACCGTTTTCCAGTGTAACCGCCTTTGAAGAAATCTGCATTTCCTCTTTTTCATCCTCAACATAATACTCAAATACAGAGGAATTAAGCCTTTCTGTTGCTTCCGAGTCTGCCTGTGCAAACTCATTTGCTCCGCTGCAAATATATATAATTTTTTCGCCTTCACCTGAATATCTGTCCTTTTCGTAGTAGAAAACAACGTTTTCACCAATGAAAAGTCCATCAAATTCAGCTTCAAGCTCATAAACCGTATTATTTACGGAAATCTGTCCCGAAGGCAGTTTGTTTCCGCCGTACAGATTTGCAAAGCTGTTGGCATCAACAATTCCCGTTGCTCTTTCAAGACTGTGCTTCAGTTCAAGCAGAGAGGACTCACCGTTCAGATACCAGTCCTTTCCGTTGTCACTTTCAACAAGACTTGCATTGAGCATATTAAATACAATTCGTTCAGCATGGGTACGTGTTATGGCACTGCCTGCTTCGACAAAAACCTTGTCGAGCAAATCAAGTGATGCCGCACTCTGCATCCAGCCTACTCCTGCATTCATAAAGTCACCTGCACCTGCCGCTCTTATCGCCATGATTACAGCTTCGTCAAGAGTAATGCTGTCTTCGGGACAAAATCTGCCGTCAGGATGGCCCGTTATTATGCCCATATCAAATCCGAGATTTACAATTGCGGCATTTTCATCCTCTGCCGGAACGTCGAAAAATATCTGTTTTGCATTTTCGGCATATGCACCTGAATCAAATTTAATCGCCTGCAAAATCATCTCAAGATATTTAACTCTCGTTATCTCGGAGCTTGGGTCGTATTCTTCGTCTGTAATTACATTGATTTTCCTGAGAACCGCACGCACTTCTGCCGTATCGTCATATTCACTTGCATATGACGATACGGTGCACGCACAAATCATTGCGGTCAAAATCACGGATAATACAGAAATAAATTTTAGTTTTCTCATATATCTGTGTTCCTTTCTGTTACTCAGATGCGTGTATAAGCTTCATAGAGCATTTTTGCTGCTTCGGCTCTTGTTGCATTTGATTTTGGCATAAACTGATTTGAACCGACTCCGTTTACAATATTGCTCTTTGCAAGGTCAATAATTGCATCCCGGGCGTAATCAGCAAATTTTATTTCATCGTTAAATTCGATGTAAACTCCGTCCTCTGTTATACCCTTACCCTTGTTTTCAAGTATACGGTGAATGATTACAGCCATATCCTCACGGGTAATCAACTGACCAACTCCGAAATTGCTTTCGTCAATTCCGTTTATAATTCCCGCTTCTACAGCAGAAGCTATATATGGCTCACACCAGCTTTGCGGACTTACGTCGCTGAATTCACATGTTGCTTCAGGATTATAATAGCCAAAAGCACTCACTGCGATTTTCACAAATTCTTCACGTGTAACAGCGTCATTGGGAGCAAATATACCCTCTGCTTTTCCGTTTATGCAATTCATTGTTGCAAGCATGGAAATTGCAGTTTTTGCCCATGCTACTCCGTCAAGGTCTGTAAATGAAGATGAATTCTTTTCAACCGGTGCTACGGTTTCGGAATTTGATCCGACAGACGCA
Organism: Clostridia bacterium; assembly: GCA_036310525.1. Taxonomy (GTDB): domain Bacteria; phylum Bacillota; class Clostridia; order UBA1381; family UBA1381; genus UBA4716. The sequence continues at coordinate 14,038 of JAXJRQ010000185.1, read as the reverse complement.
AATCCGCCGACTCCTGCTCCACCGCCACCGCCGGATGAACCACCACCCGATGATGAGCCTCCGCCGTTGCCGTTCTGCGGTACTCTTTTTGCTGAAGTAATTGCATTTGATATTACTGTATCCGCCGCAGACTTACCGGTGATTAAGGCTCTGTTATCAAGAATATAACAATTTGCATTATATTTCTGCGTCGGTGTCAATGCATTATACTGAACTCCGTAAGCAGATAAGTGATTGTATGTTGTCATTACGGTTCCCACCGCATCAGCAGATACGGCTTTATTAAGACTTCCGATAAAGCTCAGATAGCTGTTCATTTTTTCGGAAAATTCATCAACTGAATATGCATCGTATGAAGCTGTGCCAAGAACATATGCAAGAATTTCTCCGCAGTCAAGACTTGACTTGTAGCTGTTAAATGATGATTTATTGATATATAATTCATTAAGATGCTGTTCAAGACATGCTTCCGTCTTATTCGCATACACTTCATCAAATGCGTTGTTTATAGTTGAAACACTGTAGCATCCGATTGTGCCTTTATAAGGTGTTTTACCCTGACATCTTACAATGTAGTTATACTCACCTTCTGATGAGGGTTCAAATTCAAACAATGCATAACCGTTAGCATCAGCAACCTCCTGACTGATAAATTCTATCGGCTCTGAAATCTCACGAGCAGTCATATCAGCTGAAAATTCAAGGTCTTCAAATTTTTCGCCAACTTTAAGCACTGCCGCAGTTATAAGCTTTCCTTTATTTTCTGTCCCTGCATTAACCTTAATTACTGCCTTCTGTGAAGTGGCACTTATAACCATACTTGCACTTATTTCTTCTATAAAGCTTTGTGAAGAATCAATCGTCTCTTCGCTTTCAAAAAAGCTGTAGGGCTGTTCATTTATAAAGTTCATCGAAGTCAAATCCGAAACAGCAAATACTTTAATGAACATTTGTGTCTTTTCTTCTTCACTGTAAGCGCTTAGATCAAAATCAACCGAAACATCTGCAACCGTATCAGCACTTATATTAGCTGTTTTTCGGTTAATCTTTAAAATTTCCCCGCCAAATATTTCTTCTGATTTTTTAAGTAATACGCCTATAATTTCAGCTTTTATACTACCTGCAGGTGATGTGACAATTGTGGTATCAGCAATAACCTCAGAAGCACCCGAAAGCGACTGTACCGATAAAGTCGGAGCATACATATATGAAGTCGTATTGTTTTTCTTCATACTGATAAGCGCATCAAGCTGTTTGTTTATTGTATCAAGTTCTTCAAGAGATGCTTCTGTTTCGGCGATTGTTGCAGTTGAGCTTGTATACACTTTTGCAAGCTCTGAAATTCTTGATTTTGTAGGTACATATCTTGAATCCTCAGCAAAGTATGTATCAAGCTTTTTAAGTGTTTCCTGCACCTTTACTGCAATATATGTTCTGTCATTTACATGCAGGTTATCCTCTGTTGTGTTGTATGAAGCAACACAGAAATTATCAAACTGCATTCCGAACACAAGATCAGCCGCATCCGATGCCTTGAGATTTGACAGTGATACACTCATTCCCGTGTAACCATCTCCTGACGAGAAATCAACTGGGGTTTTAATTATATTTTTGCCGTCGGCATAAATTGCAACCAGCTTTCTGACATCATTACCCTCATAATCGGTAATCTGCATTACAAACCTTACATTAATCCAGTCATCAGACGTAAAATTTGCAACATTTGTACCGTTATATGTATTAAGATTGAGTGCCTTCTGACTCAGCACAAGAACCGCCAGATTATTTTTACCGTTTTTAAAGCTGAAGGTTGCATTTTTACCGTTCGTCATTTCGGAATTGAAATCAAACGAGGTTTCTATAAACATTCCGGGTGCGGCACCGCCTGCCTTTGAGGCGCTTAATTTATCAAAATTAAACTGAATTGCCGGATATACCGATGTGTCCGATGAATTATGGAAATTCAGGTAACTGTTTTTTAATATATTATCCTCCGAAACAGCTGTTTCGGTAAGACTCATTGAATCCGAAAGTGTAACCCCCTTGCTGTCACCATCAAAGTTCGTGAAGCCATGTACAGTATACGGATTGGTTTCAAAATCCGGAACATCAAGCGTACTCTTCAATTCCTCCGCTAATGCACCTGATAAGGTTTCCGCTTCACTTACTGCTTCGGTATCCGCTGTTTCATTATTATATACTGCAATATATTCAGCAAGTGCAGTTGTTACTTCTTCAAGCTTTTCCGCATCAAGCTCCTCAGAATATTCTAAAACAATATCATTGATTTTCGAGATATTATTCATAAGTGTCGATTTATGAGGTACCGGTGATGTGCCATCTGATGAAGAATACTTCTTAACCGATAAATTATCTACACATATCCCATACACTCCGCTCTTTTTTGAAAGCTGCATACTGAATGATTTATATGCCGAAGCGTCCTCACCGAAATCAATTGTACTGCCGGGATTAATCATAGCATCCTGACCGTTTACATATATTCCGACCAACTTATTTACTGCGTTACCTGAGCCGTCCGTCAAATGCATAACAAATCTGTATCTTGACCATTCCTCAGGATCAGCAACCGAAGCAAGCTCTGTACCCTGATTATTTTCACCAAGATAAATTTTTCCGCCCGGAACACAACTCATGTAGAATGTCAAATCCGCACCGCCCATTCTCAAGGTCAGATTTGCATTTGACGTAGCAAGATTAAAGGAATTGAAATCAAATTCCGTTTCTACGTAAACATTTTTTCCATCGGCTTCAATTTCACCGAAATTATACGATATTAAATTATATTTTTCCGATGAACCGTCAAGGTTAACTGCATTTTTACGAAGTACGTCATTTTTATATGAAACTGTATCTATAAAAATCGAGTCTGCAGAATTATTCGTTCCTGCGGCAATTACCGAAGGTATTTGTGAAGATTCATTGAAATTACACGAGGAAATCACCTCATATGCTGCGGTATCAGGTATGACAACAGAGTTGTCAATTTCCTCTGAAATAAGTACCGCATCTGCAACAGCTTTGCTCACCTCTAAAGCAGTTGACTTTGCATCTTCGTACACATCAAGCAATGCGTCAATTGACGCTTTAATCTGCGCACATTTATCCTGTTCAATATTTACGCTCTTTTCGTCAAGCTTTGTATAAAGTGCAGGGATTTTTTCTCCCAGCTCAAGCTTTTCGGGAACAGGCGATGTTCCGTCCGCTGATGTATATGTCTTAACCGACAGATTATCAACCCATACTGCATAATCGCCACTCTTTTTTGACATTTTAACAGTAAATGAGCTGTATTTTGAAGTATCGGTATTAAAATTATAATCATCCCCCGAAGTAGCTGTTACATCAGTGCCATTAAGGTATATTTTATTGATTTTATTTACCTTATTTCCCTGCGAATCGGTAAGCTGCATCACAATTTTGTATCTGTTCCACTGTTTGAAATCGCCCGTAGTTGCAAGCATCGTTCCATTTGCATTGTCGCCTGCAAAAAGTCCGCCTGCATTACTGCATCGAAGGTACAGGCTTTTTACCTTGTTTCCAAGAACAATTGTCACATGCGCACCGGTTGTACCCATGTTGGCAATTATGTCAAACTCGGTTTCTGCATAAAGATTTGCCGTATCGGGTGCAATCTCCGTAAAAGTATGCTTAAGTGCGGGATAACCCGTACTTGTGCCGCCCAATTTAAGCGTGCCTTTATGCAGAACATCGTCTGAGTATGTTTGGTTATCAATTGAAGATGTGTTTGTTCCGCCCGAATCTGTGATACTTTCAGGCAGACTCTCCAAATCATTAAAATCAAATTGTGTTACAACATTAAATGGCGCATTTTCGCCGTTATTGGCGCTTACCGTACCGGGTACACACGTAAGCAGCATTGATGCCGCCAATAATGAAGAAATTATTTTTTTCATTATATATCTCCTTTGCTGTAATTGTTTAATTTAATCCTACTGCTCCATGATAGTTTATACCGTGGTAAAGAGCAAGTCTCTCAGGATATGTAAGCTCACGGTCAAATATCATTATATCTGCCACCCCCTTTGTAATAAGCCCTCTGCCTTCTCCATCGGGAGCACCTATATATAAATCACCATCTAAGCTGAAATTCGCATCATCGCCAATTGTCAGTACATTGTCTGATGTCGCACTTCTGCCGTCATTGCCGTAGGTCTGTATGGTAACTTCTTCACCGCCCCTGACTGTTACAAAGTACAGATTATAATAGTTCGTATCAAGAAGCGGCTGAGGAACACGGTATCCGTCACCGTAATTTGTTATTCCGTTACCTCGGAAAAATACTGAATTGTATTTCATTGCAAATTCAAAATTCTTTTCCGTACCCCTTGATTGGAAAATAACATGATATGCCGTATTGCTGTATTTATTACCACAGCGTATAGTTCCGTAAGAATCACTTAGATGATACGGATCAGTTTCTTCATATCCTTCACGCTGAGAGAAAACCTCTGTATTTGTCCAAAACGCTATTGTCATGCTGTCCTTTGAAAAATCAAGATTTTTCAAGGCTTCAATCTCTCCGAGATTTATGCTTGCCGTACTGTCAAGCTTAAGCGCAGTGCTGCTTCGCTTTTGTATGGGAAGCAGATTTCCGTATCTGATTTCCGTATCAATCCATTCATAGCCGCCGTCTATTTTAAAACTCTTCCCTGAAACACTTTCTGTGACAGTATCTCCACTGCCTTCATTAAGCTTTAAGCGGAATACAGGTGTGAGCAGATTGTTATTCACAACAACATCCTCACGCTCTCTTTTTGGCGTATATTCCTTGACAACAAGAGGACGAAGTACATTCCAGTCATCAAGCATAAACAGCTTGTGGCTTCCGCCGTTACTTAAGGCAAGTCCTAACTTATATTCACCACTGCCGTAAACATCCGCTATTTTAACCTGTGTAAGACACTTATTGCTGTCATATGCCGCCGCTATAAGAACAGCATCGTCTTCGCTATAGTCGACACGTTCAAGAGTTACTCCCATAAGTGTTCCCCCATCAATGGGTTCATCAATGATATTTCCGGATGCGTCAGTATATTTCATATTTTTCAGTGCATATTCATTCACTTTTTCTTCAGTTGAAACAGTACGCACAAAAATCTTATCACCCGTTGCCGCAAGCTTATCAAGTGTGACATAGCACAGTGCCGAATAATTATCACCGCCGAATTTACTGCGCAGGCTGTAGCTCGTGTAACCGCTTGAAATCATCTGCGTTTCATCAGCGCCCTTTGGGGTAAAATAGTCAGTGAAAAAGCGCATTGCACCGTTTCCTGCACCGTTTGAATATTTAAAGCCTTCCGTGAAAACTGTTGTCCAGTTTTCACCCTCGTCATATGAAATTGCCAACTGTTCCGTCTGGGCATAATTTCCTGAAAGCAGTCCTGTAACAAGTATTCCTTCAACAGGGTTTACAACATTACGTATGCCGTGTGTGGTTTCAACAAGCGCATAATACTTTGACTGATCCCACTTATCGGTTGTCTTATACAACGAAGGTCCGCCAAGTATATTTGATTCGCCGTAGCCTATTCCGTATACATTGTCCGGCGTTGTATATACTTTTCCGTTTTCTCCGGTATAGAATTTTTCCTCGTCTTCATCAATTATACCGAAATATCCGAAATAATCTGAATTCTGATACGGTATTGGCACCTGAATAAAGCTTTGCGTGGAAAGTTTGCGTACCTGAGTATAGTCCGTATCATCATAATCTGAATTATTCTTTATCAGGTCATATCCTGCATGATTTGTTGTTACCTGACACAGCGGGCTGTGCTTTGTATCATCATATGTAACATAAACCTCATTCGGATATACATGGCGGTTAATTCTTATAGCATGATTATGCTGTTTATCAAGACGCCAGTCAACACATTTGAATTTTTCACCTGTTGAATCTGAGACATAAAGCTTTGTACCTGTCCATTCCGTCTGGTATCTTGCAAAATAAAGATACCCGTCGTCATCCTGTGCCATATTTGATATATCAATAGTTACTTCATTTGTAAATCCCGCAAGGTAAGGCGGTTTTTCATCATCAGGAATTGTAGAATGCTCAGCACCGTCAATAAATGAGTCGCTAAAGTCAATAACAAGCTTCGAGTCGGTGTAGCCGCTTTGTGCAGAAAGCTTATATACACCGGGTTTTATTGCAACAGCCGCCATTTCCTCTTCCGTAAAACCGATTGATGAATCCGCAGGACTTACTGCAGAGCCGTCTGCATTTCTTGGTTTTGTTACATTATAATATATATTTTCATCTTTATCTACAAATCCTGCAATACCTTTAAACGCTGTCTTATTCCAGCTGTTTGCATTATCCTCCGAAAATGCGACATATCCGTCAACAGTTGTGATAAGCGTTCCGTCGGACAAATGCAGAATACTGTAATTACCGCCAAGCTTTGAATCACGTATAAAATCATAGTTACCCGAAGAAATTATTTCCGATTTGATTTTATTGCCGAAACGGTCAACAAATTCAACATCTGAAAAATCCTTTCTGACATTGCCGTTAAAGAAAATATCCTTAAAATTCTCGTCTCCCTCCTGCTCACCGTAGTGAAGCATAAATGGTATTGTGACATTATCGGAAGCTGTAGCAGTTGATGGAATTTCTATCATTTCACCCAACTGCAAAAGTTTTTCCATATATCGTTCCATTTTTGCAGTTGCCTGCGCAATTAAGTCTATCGCCGATTCAACATCTGTATCGGTTGCGGTATCATTTATATAAATAGCTTCTGCTGAATTAAACAGTGCTTCAACATCACTGTAGTATTTATAGTCTGATTTATACAGACTGTAAAACTCTCTCATTTTCGCAATAAGCACACCCTTTTCAGCCGGCTTATTGTCTGCTATGTATACATTTATTCTGATATTGTCTATACCGAGTGTACCGTTTCCGTTAGGCATATAAAAACCGTAAATTTCCGAAATCGGCTCTGCAACAGTACCGCTGTAGTCATCAAATGTTCCTTTTAAAACACCGTCTACATACATTTGGGTACTTCCACTTTTTACGGGAACACCGTCCTCGTTAAGCTTAACGATAATTTTAAATCTCTGCCACTTATTAAGCTCCCATGAAGCAATCGGTTCTGACTTTGTTCTCCACCATGCATGAATATCACCCGTCCCCTCTTCATATTGCGTTCCACCGATATATTTCGTGGAGGATGAATCATGAGGTCCTAAAATAACAAGTCCCGCATTTTTAATGTTGCTTGTTGCAGTACGCATATCGTATTCAATTTCAAGATACATATTCTGCATTTTTGAAGCTGTTCTGTCAATAGGCTCAGGAAAATCAAAGTAAAGCTTTGATGATTTGTACGGATAATTATAATGCGCTCCTATTCCATAGGTGTCAACATCTGTTTTTTCTGTTAATGCATAATTTGTGATTGAATTGAATGCGGTTTTGCTTTCCTCTGTTTCAAAATCAAAGCTATACTTATAGTCCTCAGCTGATGGGTCGAGCTTTGATATTTTGCTTTCAATTTCCGAAAGCTTTTTATTAAGCTCCTCCTTTGCCGCTGTTTTATCCGCAAATAACGCCATACCGCTGTTTATTTCATTAAGAAGTGCCGCCAGTGAAGCAGTTTGTCCTGTTTCGGCAGCTCTTTCACTGTATACGCCGTATGCATCCCTTAAAGCTTTGAGATATGCTCCTCTGTCAGGAATTTCCGACGTTGATGGATTATAGCTTACTACAGTAAGGTTATCAATGGCAATATTTCTTTCTGAAGCGGTTTTGGTCGCAAAAGGCATATTGAAATACACACATTTTGTAGAATTCTTTGCTTCATATGTATTATCCTTTTTACGTGATGACCATATAAACTGACTTTCGCCTTTTGTGCTTGAATAAGCGTCAAGTTCCTTATTAAGAACACTCACACCATCAACATACATATCTGTCAGCTTATAGCCCTTGTATGTGTCTGTGGTATCTTCGCCTATGGTATATCTTACAGGAGTAAACACAAATTTATATCTTGCCCACTCTATCGCATCATCCCATTTCCATGAAGAAGGCATCTTACCAAGTGTGCCTACATCATTTCCATTCGTAGTTTTAAGGTTGATTGTTCCGCTCTTATTTATCGTTATTGGATAATTATAGTCACCCGTAAATCTGAACTGATAATAATTATAGCTGTTAGTCAGAAGCTGATCCGCTTTAAAGTCCACTTCAACCTCAACAGTGTCATCAGGTCTGCCATTGTCACTGCAATCAAAATCGTCGAAATCAGCCTTCAAGTACACATACGCTGACTGGTTTGTGGATATATTAAAATTCACATATTCCTTGTATGTAGGGTCTTGTTCTGTTTTGAGGGAAAGAGTTCCGCCATACTCAGGAGTACCTGCAAAATTCGATGGTACTTCAGTTTCACCGCTTAACGTATAAATTGTCTTCCATTCAGGTGAAGAATCGGATGTTGCTGACGCAAAAGGTAAATTAACCGTTGTCACAGTCATTGCTGTAGCAAGCAGTAATGAGACCTTGCTTCTTAAATTCATTTTTTTCATCCTTTCAAAAGTGGTTTATTATTTTGTACAAGTCACAGTTATCGGAATAGAATAGCCATTATCAAGTCTTATAAGCAGCATACCATTTGTGTCGGTATCTGCATCGCTAAGCTTTGCTGTAAAGCTTACATCAAAGGTGCTTCCATTAATTGCGCTACCTTCCGTTTCTTCCGGCTTTATCCACGAGTTATCCGTAAGAATACTGTATCCGATATTTTCGGATATACCGTCTACCGTAACGGTAATCACAGCTTTTTCGCCGTCATTAACATTCACCCTGTATTTATCAGCATATATTCCTGCAGGACGCATAGGTAAAAATTCATTTTCATTACAATTTGCAAATGCTCCTATATCACTTTTTGAGCCTCCGCCAAAATTCGCAGTATAAGTGCCTGCATTTTTACCCGGACTATTCTTGGCAAGTCGATAATTTCCCGAAAGTGCATCCTCATATACAGGTGCTTCTGATATACCGTTTGTCTGCGATGAATCCGGCAACGAAACAATTCCGTAAGTTAAATCGTAGTCATTATCATCAAGCTCATTTGCGTATATGTTTCTGAATGCATATTTTCCTGTTCCCCTTGTAACGAAAATATTATTTCTTGATACCGAATGATACTCCGATGTTCCGCTGTATGCAGAATTATTTATCGCATTTGCCATGGAATCAATTGTATTATTGAAGAAATAGTGCATTCCGAAAACTCCGTCGGTTGAACCGCCTATCTTTACAGCGGAATTTGTGTGGTTCTTGTACGAGCTTCCAAGATTAGTAATTAAATTCCCGAAAATGTATGCAGGTCCTGCCATATTTGGTGTAGAGCTGATGCCTACAAGGAATTTTTCAATGCGGTTATTATAAACTCGTACGTTCATCTGACCGCCTTCAAGCTCCATACCATCGTCCTCGCCCATATAGAGCATGTTTCCGTAAATATCACAATTCCTTGATGCCGCACCCATTCTTGAATTATTGTTAAAGCCCTCTATAGCATCATTCCAGCGGTGCGTACTGTTACCAATAATGTCGTTATAGCGTATAACAGCCGCTGAATCTGTCGAATAATGTATTCCACAGCCACCCTGAGGATGGACGTCACGCCATAAATCAGAATTCCATGAATTTGTATATGCATTACTGTTGTGAATATAACATCTTTCCACCGTCACATTATCTGCATTTTTCATACAAATTCCCGCATCATAATTGACATTTGAGCCGTCGCAGTAATAAACGCCTTCTGTTTCATTTAAAATACCTGCTCTGCCCCATTTTGAAATATCGCAGTTTGAAATACGTATATTTGAACAGTTATCCGAAACATTTATCCCATAACGATAACCGCCCTCTACTGTCAATCCTTCGATTATAACATAACTGCAATTATCAATCAATACAGCTTCTGTATGATTTTTTTCGCCATTTATTGTCATTGAAGCATCGTTAACCACTTTAATCCATGCATCCGCACTGCCATTGAGATTACTTATCATCAGACCGCCTCCCGTATAAATTTCGGAAAGCTTTATAGTTTGCGCTATATTGGGATTATTATTTTGAGTTTTTGTTAAAGCTGTTTTTGTTTTCTTTATTTTACCGTTTGAATCATATATTACAGCTTTAACCTCATATTGAGTATTATCATTAAGTCCCGTTATACTTCCACGGAACTGAATGCCGTCATATGCAGGCTCATATGCCTCCTGCCACGTGCTTTCGTCCGTTTTTCTGTATGTAACCTTACATTCTGCGGCATCAGTTGCATCAATATAATACCCTATATTTTCATATGTAGGCTTTAAGAGCAATTCTTCGTCCGTATCATATAAAAACTCTTCAATAGTGGGTGTAATATCCGCCGAAAGCGTTTTGCATGACGGTGTATCATATATCAGGACATTGCTTCCGTCCGTAATTTTTATTCTGAATGAATATGCCCTATTAGGCTGTAAGGATGCAATTCCACCGTAGAATTTACCATCGGAATATATCGGATTATGCGCCTTATTATAATATAAGGAAAGATAATTTTTCGGACGCCATAATTTATCCTTGTAATAAACCTCTACCTTGGCATCAGGGTTATCGTAATTTACGGCATATGAAATACTGTATTCCTCCGCACTGTATTCAAACATTTCCGCAGGCGGTGCAGGATATGATTTTGTAATTTTACTGCCGGCACTCATGGTCATTGTATTGTCCATTTCATTTGCATCAACAGTGCAACCGAAGTTTTCTTCAAAAACTGCCGACGGAATCATAATAATTCCGTTATTTACAATTACCATATACGTTTTGCCGTTTACCATGGCGGTATTTTCATTAAATGTGAGCGTATTCCCATAATCATCCTTAGCAGTATATACGCCATTTTCCTCATAACAGTTTAAGCCAAACAGATTGGCTGTATACTTTGCGCTCACATACAAATTTCCGTCACTTTCAAATGTCGGCGGTGCTTCCATAATACAATCCAGATTATTCATACTGACAGAACTGATTGTTTCGTTGCCATTTTGAGTTTTAAACATATCATCAAAAGGAAGATTATTTTCATCCCACAGCATTATTGAAACTCTTCCCTCTCTGACATTATCGTCAAGCTCAAGTCCTACCTCAATATCCTGTGAAGCATCAAAACCTGTATCGACATCATTTAATGCACATGATGCTAATGCTCCGTCACTGTCATAAACCGCAGTTATTAAACGAAGCTTTCTCCCCGCCTCACGACGCTTATTAAGCGTGATGCTCTTTAATGTTCCACCCGTAATGTAGTGATGTGAAATTCCGTTTTTGCCTTCAACATTTATACTACCCAGTGTAACTGAATCCTTGTTTATCAGATATTCGGTACGTCCGACAATATCTGCAATTGACTCATTGCTTGTAAAAATCGCATCAAACGCATCAATTGCTTCCGATTTCAGGTTTTCAAGCTGTGTTTTTTCAATTTCATTATAAGTATCTGCCCATTCACCATTTAGCGCAGAATCAATTTTCTGCACTGCATTAACAAGAGCATAACGGTCACTTACAGATGTACCGTACGAAACGCTTAAATTATCAACATAAATCCCATATTCGGATGTTACAGTTTTTTTCGACTGCGCAAACTGCAATTTGTTATAGCTTGTATAATCGGTTTCCAGAAGGGAAACAGGTGCTGTAAGCTTGTTTTGACCGTTAATTAAAATCTGCGATATTGCATTTACAGCTTCACCGTTTTCATCGGTAATATCAATTACAATACGCACACGTGTACGCTCTGAAAATCCGTTAAATGTTCCGATAACCTCTGCGGAAGTGCTTTCTCCCCAGTGAATTTTTTTGCCGGCTATATTAAAAAACAGCTTTGCAAAAATCTTTTTTGTAGTTGCATCGCTTAATTTAAGAGTCAGATTTGCCTTTGCCTCGGAAAGACCGTTTGAAATTATATCAAACTCAGTTACCGCCTGCATTCCCGCCTCAGCTACATCTTTAAGTAAAATATCGCCAAAATTCAAATTCATTGCCGCATATGCCGATGATGTTCCGTTAAATTTAAGAACATTCCCTAAAAAAACATCATCACTAAATGCAGATTTGTCAATGCTTATCAAATCATTAAGTCCTGATGACTCAGAAATATTTTCATCAATTTCTCCCATGGTGAAATTGTCATAAAACATTGTTTGTTCACTGTTTCCCAAAGCGTTTTTATATGCAAGGTCAAGTATATCGGAAGCCTTTTGCACGTCCTTTTGTCCTGCGCTGACATTTTTAATCACAGCTATTGCGTTTGAAAGTGCTTCATTAAGCAACTCCGGCTTTGTCACATCCTCACTCGACTGATAATTCCGCACCTTTTTTACCAGGCTGTATTTTTCTGTATACGGCGAGCTTCCGTCAGCTGAGTTATACTTCATTACATTGAAATTATCTATATATGCACCATATGAAATATCAGAAGGGTCATCCGATTTCACAGCAGACATTTCAAATTTTATGCCTGCAAGCGTCTCTCCTCCATCAAAGGCGGCATTTTCAGTAAGAATGTTTTCGCCATTTACATAAAGAGCGCTTATACATTTATCAATGGTTGAAGCATCGGCATTTGTAATTTTAAGAACAATTCTTATTCTGAAAATTTCATTGTCAACGCCTGTATGTCCGAGAATATCACCATTTATGCTGTCGGCATAAATAGTACCGTTTCGTACATTAAACACAAGGCGTTTAATGCTGTTGTTACTGCTGTCATAAAAATCTATATATATATGCTTGCTGTAAGTGTCCATATTGTACGGCTTTACATCAAACTCAATTTCCGTATAGCAATTTTCACCCTCACGGGCACCTGCACGTACCGAATCGTCAATGTATATTTTAGAAAAACCAACCTTCGCAAACGGAAAAACCGAAGCTTCAGAGTTGTTTTTGATGTGCAGAGTTTTATTTAAAATACAATCGTTTTCGAATGTATAAATTTCCGTATTATTATTTATATAGCTTGTTGTATCTCCCTCAAAATCCTCGAAAAGTATACTGTCAACAGCCGTATCACTTGCATGCGCAATACAGCAGGGAGAAATTATATTTGAAATTATTGAAAATAAAACAGCAAATCTGCTTAATTTTTTATACATGAAATAACTCCTTTATTTGCATACTTGTGCGGCAATATGCCGCACAAGTATGTGTAAAAGTTTAACTTTTAATATTAATTATTCAGCCGATGAAGCAATTGTTTCTGACGTAACAAGGTTTGTCGGGAAATCGTAGAATGTATCTTCATCTACACGGTAGCGAAGTCCGCAGTCTAAATTCTGCATTTCCTCTGCAATCCAGCTCGCACACTTGCGTGCTCCCCAGTCGTTAATATGCGTTTTGTCCTTATCTGTGTCATTTGCTTTAAGTCTGTCCCAGCCAACGGGTGTTTCTTCGGTGTCAAAATTAGCTTCAAGTGTAGTGTAATTACACAAATACATTGCACTTTCTACATATGCATAGCCTTTTTTTGTCTGTAAATCCAGTCTCTTCTGATATACATCGACAAGCGGTGCGTTAACCTCTGCCGCAACGTCTCTCATAAGCTGAGGATAATAGCCTGCGCCATAACCGCCACCGTAGCATTCACTGTTTGCTGTACTAAGAACCGCAGGTGATGTTACATATACAACCTGTGCACCGTGAGCCTCTGCAATATCATTGTAGTATCTCAAAAGGTTCTTGAAATCGTATCTGTCAACTCGCTTTATGCCCGTTGTTGAACTGTCGTTAGCCATAAATGATACTACAAAGTAGTCACCGGGTTTGATGTTTGCTTCAACAGTTTTCATTTTCTGATTATCGATATATGATCTTGTTGTATATCCCGAAACTGCAAGATTATTCTTGGTTGTATTCACATAATAATCCGCAACATATCTTCCCCAGCCTTCTCTGGGCCATATATTGCCC
>JAXJRQ010000184.1:0-4117 GCA_036310525.1 Clostridia bacterium | reverse complement strand
GCAAACAATTATCCCACCGTAGGGGAGGGGTTCCATCCCCTCCCGTGCACAAATATATTACGGGAGGGCACAGAGACCCTCCCCTACAATCACAAACGCAAAACACCCCTACAAATTACACTTTGAATATCCTAACTGCACGGCTGAGGAAAATTTTCGCAGGTTGCTGCTTTGCAGCGAGGGAGCTGTACGATTGTACTGCCCCGAGCGAAAAGTAGTAAGATGCGGAAATTTAACCAGCCGGATAAATTACAATTTGCAGGGATAATTATTTACGTCACCAAATATGGATGCATATATATAATAAGGAAGAAAACCAAACAAAACCAAAAAACTTGACAAAATCAAGTAATTTGTGTATACTGAAACACATATAATAGAGTACTGATCAGATTTATATAAAATCGGGCTGTAAAGCAGCAGCAGGGTATAGCCTGCGGGACAGTGAAATGCCCCGTAGGTTTTTTTAGTAAAGGAGGGCAATATGAACAGCACAAAAACAGCTAACAGAGTATCGGTCATAACCATAATTGTGAACATGCTTCTTGCAATATTCAAGGTAATCGCAGGAATTGCGGCACATTCGGCGGCACTCATATCAGACGCAGTGCACAGCGCATCGGACGTAGTAAGCACGATTGCCGTAATCGCAGGAATAAATATCGCCGCACGTGAATCCGACAAGGGTCATCAATACGGACACGACCGCATGGAAAATCTTTTCTCGCTTATTCTTGCCATAATTTTATTCGCTACGGGTGCCGGAATAGGAATTTCGGGCATAAAATCGGTATTTGGCGGCAATTATTCCGAGCTGAAAATCCCCGGGATGCTTGCTTTGATTGCGGCAGTGATTTCAATTGCAGTTAAGGAATGGATGTATCACTACACAATCCACGCCGCAAAGAAAATCAACTCCTCTGCCTTAAAAGCCGACGCATGGCATCACCGCTCCGACGCACTTTCGTCAATCGGCTCTTTTATAGGCGTACTCGGTGCAAGGCTTGGTTTTCCCGTATGCGACCCGATTGCAAGTATTGTGATTTGTCTGTTTATAATCAAGGCTTCGTGGGATATTTTTTCCGAAGCAGTTGACGGACTTGTTGACCGTTCGGCAAGCGACGAAACATGCACGCATCTTCGTGAAATAATTCTTGCGCAGGAGGGAGTTTTGGGTATTGACGATTTAAAGACCCGTCTTTTCGGCTCAAAAATGTACGTTGACGTGGAAATTTGTGCTGACGGCAAACAAACTCTTAATGAAGCGCACATGATTGCGCACAGAGTTCACGATATTATCGAAAGCGAATTTGAGCAGGTAAAACACTGCATGGTTCATGTAAATCCAAAAAACACTTGACAAACACATATAAATAATGTATAATATACAATGCTTTAGTGATTTAACACACTAAAGCGGAAGGGAAGAAATACTATGTCAGACTGGAAAATGCACACACCGAACGGTGTAAGCGATATATTACCGGGCGAATGTGCGGTAAAAAAGGAAATAGAAAGTACAATGTGGACGGTTTTGACCTCAATCGGATACAAGGAGGTCGAAACGCCGTCGTTTGAATATTATGACTGCTATGTAGGCGGAAGCGGACAGATTTCTCAGGAAACGCTGTTCAAGTTTTTTGATGACAAGGGGCGAATTCTCGCACTGCGCCCTGATTTTACAACCTCAATTGCACGTATGGCGGCAACAAAATCAGCCGAGAAGCCGATGCCGCTTCGGTACATGTACACGGGTAACGTGTTCAGAAACGAGCAGACAGAGGGCGTGAGACAGCGTGAATTTACGCAGACGGGAATTGAGCTTATAGGCTCGTATCTGCCCGAAGCAGACGCAGAAATTATTTCTGCGGCAATGGAAGCAATCATGGCTGTAGGAATTGAGGATTTTTCAATGGAAATAGGTCAGGTTGCGTTCTTTAACGGACTTGTGGAGCAGGCGGGACTTGACGAAAATCTCACCGAAAAGCTTCGTGACCGCATAGACTCAAAGGATTCTGTCGGAATTAAGCTTATAACCGACAAGCTTGATATTCCCGACGAAATCAAAAACCTTATGATTGAATTGCCGTACCTTTTTGGTGACATGAGCGTAATCAAAAAGGCGGATGTTAGTGGACTTAACGAAACCTCGAAGGCGGCACTTGATAACCTTAAGAGGATATATGAGCTGTTGTGTCTGTACGGCTTTGAGAAATACATTTCACTTGACCTTGGCATGCTCCAGAGCATCGACTACTACACAGGCTCAATTTTCAAGTGCTATACAAGGAATGTGAGCTTCCCGATTTGTGCCGGCGGACGTTATGATAATCTTATGGGCAAATTCGGTGTGAAAAATGGTGCAGTGGGCGTGGCAATCGGAATAAACCGTGTTATGTCGGCGCTTGGCACTAAGGAAGCGGAGAGTGTTTCATCGTCACTCGTTTATGCAGAAAAAGACGCTGAGGGACTTGCATATGACACAGCGTACAATCTGCGTGTGAACGGCTTGCTTGTGGAAATGTATCTTGGCGGCGGTGATTGTGAAGCGGCGAAAAATTATGCAAAGGAAACAGGCTCGGCGTGCATGCTGCAGGTATTTAAAGACGGCAAGCTTGTGATACATGATTTTGAAAAGGGCGATTCATTCACGACTACCGTAAATGAATTTTTAGGCTACAGCGACGAAGCGGCAGAGCTTACACCGCAACAGCAGGGTTTTCGGATGTTTTAGTGGACAATAAATTTGAAAGGTAAAAGAAAATGCGTTATTTAACAGTGGCTCTTGCAAAGGGCAGACTTGCCGAACTGGCAATGGATATATTTTCTCAAATAGGAATGGACTGTTCCGAAATGAAAGAAAAAACCAGAAAGCTTATCTTCACGAACGAAGAAACGAAAATGAAGTTCATCCTGGTAAAGGCATCAGACGTGCCTACATACGTGGAGTACGGTGCGGCTGACATAGGAATTGTCGGTAAGGACACATTGCTTGAGGAGAACAGAAACCTTTATGAAATGGTGGATTTAGGATTTGGAAAGTGCTCAATGTGCGTGTGCGGACCGGTTGAGCTTAAGGACAAGCTTGACAGCATGCCGAATTTGCGTGTTGCATCAAAGTACCCCAAAATTGCGAAAAGATATTTTAATGACGAAAAGGGTCAGACAATTGAGCTTATAAAGCTTAACGGCTCGGTTGAGCTTGCGCCGCTTGTGGGTTTGTCGGACGTAATCGTGGATATTGTCGAAACGGGAAGTACGCTTCGTGCAAACGGACTTGATGTTCTTGCCGAGGTAGTGCCGTTGAGTGCGAGGTTTGTGGTGAATAAGGTCAGCATGAAAATGGAGCGTGAGCGCATCATGAATATTGTTGAGAAGTTTAGTGTTTTAACCAATACGGAGGAAAAATAATGAGAATTTATCCTGCAATAGATATAAAGGACGGTCAGTGCGTAAGACTTCTGCAAGGACGTTTTTCAGATGTGACCGTTTACGGTACAAATCCTGCCGAAACCGCAAAGCGCTGGGAAAACGAAGGCGGTGAGTTCATACATGTTGTTGACCTTGACGGCGCTCTGAAGGGAACGGGCGTTAATGAAAAGGCTATAAAGGAAATCTGTGCTTCAGTGAATGTGCCCGTACAGACGGGCGGCGGAATACGTACCATGGCGGATATAGAAGCAAAATTCAACTGCGGAATTAACCGTGTTATAATAGGTACAAAGGCTGTTTCGGACAGTGATTTTGTCAAGCGTGCAGTGGACAAGTGGGGCGAGAGAATCGTAATCGGAATTGACGCAAAGGACGGCATGGTTGCAGTCGAGGGCTGGGAAAAGACCTCGGATTTTACGGCTGTTGAATTTGCGAAAAAAATGACAGAGATAGGCGTTAAAACCATAATTTACACGGACATTGCCACCGACGGAACACTCAAGGGCCCGAATCTTTGCGCAATGAGCGAAATGTGCAAAAATGTGAGCGCAGACGTGATTGCTTCGGGCGGTGTGGGAAATATTGAGCATATAAAATCACTTGTTCCCACAGGCGTTGAGGGTGTAATCGTAGGAAGAGCGCTGTATACGGAAAATGTGAAGCTTTCAGAAGCAATAAAGGCAGT
>JAXJRQ010000183.1:0-1543 GCA_036310525.1 Clostridia bacterium | reverse complement strand
GTGCAGGAAAGCATTGATAATACCGCATCTTATATTAAATAATATATAAAAATAAGTGTGTGACAGCAAGGACTGTCACACGCTGTCACGTTACTACACAGACGGGAGAAAAAAATGAAGGTAATCGAAATATTTGACAGCATTGACGGCGAAGGCAAGCGCACAGGTCAATTGTGCTCATTCATACGCCTTGCTGGCTGTAATTTGCGGTGCTCATATTGCGATACGGTGTATTCGCTTTTCGGCGAGGACGAGCCTTGCGAGTATACCGAAATGAGCATTGACGAGGTGATTTCAAAAGTCAATCCCAAATTCAGACGTGTAACCTTAACGGGCGGCGAACCGCTGATTGCGCCAGAGTCGGCAGAGCTTGTGAATAAGCTTTGCGATATGGGCTTTGAGGTAAATATCGAAACCAACGGTGCAGTGGATATTGTGGAATTTATCGGAAAAATCCGAAAAAAGGAGAATGTGTTTTTCACGATAGACTATAAACTGCCCACGTCAGGCATGACGGATAAAATGATTTGGAATAATTTCCTAAATCTTCGCCCGTTCGATGTTATAAAGTTTGTTGTCGGCTCGGATGAGGACGTTTCGGAAATGATTGACATAACTAAAAAGCTTCAAAATTATTATGACGTAATGCCCCGTATTTTTACGGGTGCGGTTTACGGAATGTATGAAGCACAGAAGCTTATAGATGTAATTTTAAACGAACCCTGTATGGCGGATGCACAGTTTCAGATACAGCTGCATAAAGTCATATGGGACCCTGAAAAACGGGGAGTATAAATCATTGAAAGGTAATTTGAAATATGAAACCGAATTTTGACCACGAAAAAATCAAGCAGGCAGTAAGTCTGATTATAGAAGCGCTTGGCGATGACCCTGAACGTGAAGGACTTGTCGGCACCCCTGACCGTGTGGCAAGGATGTATGATGAGATTTTTGAGGGTATGCGCTATACCAATGACGAGATTGCTCAGATGTTCAATAAGTGCTTTGAGCAGGAAAAATCCCGTGACCTTGTTCTGGTGAAGGATATTGAGTGCTTCAGCTGGTGTGAACACCATCTTGCGCTCATGTACAATATGCGCTGTCACGTTGCGTATATTCCCAACGGAAAGGTTATCGGTCTTTCAAAAATTGCACGTATATGCGATATGGTTTGTAAGCGTCTGCAGCTGCAGGAGCGTATTTGTTCGGATATTGCCGAAATCATGCAGAAGGTTTGCGGTACGGATGATGTGATTGTCATAATTGAGGGCGAGCACAGCTGTATGACATCTCGTGGAATTAAATCCCGTGGCGCAAAAACAAGAACAAGCGCAATCCGTGGTCTTTTTGATACCGACCACGAACTGCGTAACGAGGTTTATGCTTTGCTTAAGTAGGAATAGTTTATAGGATGATTATTTTGGTTATTATCTCTTTAAATTATAATTTATAGTTGAGTGCATAATCGAAGCGAAAGCCTCCCTTGTGTAAAGGGAGGTGGGTTTTGCGTAGCAAAACTCGGAGGGATTGTTCATATATATTT
>JAXJRQ010000182.1:0-11038 GCA_036310525.1 Clostridia bacterium | reverse complement strand
ACAACAATCAAGGCTGTACTTATAAATGACAGCGACGAGATTATATATTCATATTACGGAAAAAATGAGGGCAGTCCCATTTCGAGAGGTATAGAAATACTCAGGGATTTATATTCTAAACTACCTAAGGAAGCGTATATCGCCAATGCATGTACTACAGGTTACGGCGAATTGCTTCTTAAAAAAGCGTTCCGTATAAGTGAGGGTGAAATCGAAACAATTGCTCACTATAAAGCGGCAAATCATTTTTCGCCCGGCGTTGATTTTATAATAGACATCGGCGGTCAGGATATGAAATGTATGAAAATCCGTGGCGGTGTTATTGATTCAATAATGCTCAATGAGGCATGCTCGTCGGGATGTGGTTCGTTTATCCAGACGTTTGCGGAATCACTCGGACTTGACAGCGAAAGCTTTTCTGTTGAAGCACTGAAATCGGAAAATCCCGTAGACCTCGGTACAAGATGTACGGTATTTATGAACTCAAGAGTAAAACAGGCGCAAAAAGAAGGCGCAACTGTTGGTGATATAAGTGCGGGACTTTCGTATTCCGTTGTGAGAAATGCGCTTTACAAGGTTATAAAGCTTCGTGACCCTGCCATGATGGGTGAAAATATTGTTGTGCAGGGCGGTACATTTAACAATAATGCGATATTGAGATGCTTCGAGCTTCTTGTCGGAAAGAATGTAATTCGTCCAGATATTGCAGGCCTTATGGGTGCTTTCGGTTCGGCTTTGATTGCAAAGGAAAGAAGTATAGGCGAATGTGATATAATTGCAGAGCATGAGCTTGATGATTTTACTTTTGAAACTTCGCTTACCCGTTGCGAAAAGTGTAATAATCACTGTCAGCTTACAATAACTTCGTTTGGTGACGGCGGAAGATTTGTTTCGGGTAACAGATGCGAAAGAGGAGCAGGTGTGGAAAAGACAGATGACCGTCTTCCAAACTTGTTTGATTATAAATACAAGCGTGCGTTTACATACAAAGTTCTTAAGGAATCGGATGCACCGAGAGGTGTTATAGGCTTACCGAGGGTGCTTAATATGTATGAAAATTATCCTTTGTGGGCGGCGTTTTTCACGCATCTGGGATTTGCGGTAAGACTTTCGGGCAGAAGTACACATGAAATGTATGAAAAGGGAATTGATTCAATTCCGTCAGAGAGTGCATGTTATCCTGCAAAGCTTGTGCATGGCCATATTCAGGACCTTATAGATAAAGGAATAAAGACCATATTCTATCCGTGTATTCCTTATGAGCAGATTGAGTATTCAAAGGCAGGCAATCATTTTAACTGTCCGATGGTTACTTCTTATCCTGAGGTTATATACAATAATATGAATGCAGTGCGCAAGAGTGATATAACGTTTTTATATCCGTTTATAAATCTTGCTGATATTGCTTCATTTAAGCGTCAGATGTATAAGACACTTCAGCAGTTCGGGGTGAAGAAAACCGAGGTTTCGGAAGCAGCACAAAAAGCCTTTGAGGAGCTTTCTTCATATAAAAATGATATTCGCAAAAAAGGCGAAGAAACAATCAAATGGCTTGAAGAAAACAACAAGCGAGGTATAGTTCTTGCAGGGCGTCCTTATCATATCGACCCTGAAATTAACCATGGTATACCTGATATGATAGTTTCCCAAGGATTTGCCGTACTCACCGAGGACAGCGTTGCGCATCTTGGAAATCTTGAGCGTGATATAAGAGTTGTTGACCAGTGGGCATATCATACACGACTGTATGAATCGGCGGCAGAGGTCATCAAGAATAACAGACTTGAGCTTATTCAGTTAAACTCATTCGGATGCGGTCTTGACGCAGTAACAACCGACCAGGTTCAGGAAATTCTGCAGTCGCATGAGAGAATATATACAACCCTGAAGATTGACGAGGTATCAAATCTCGGTACTGCAAGAATACGTGTGCGCTCATTAAAGGCGGCGGTGAAGGAACGTGATGCAAACGAATTTGTTCCGCATAAGATTGAAGACTATACACTTAATCGTGTGAAATTTACCGCAAAGGAAAAGAAAAATCATACAGTTATTTTCCCACAGATGTCACCTACTCATTTCGGCTTGTTCGAGGCTGTAATGCGTTCGTGTAACTATAATGCAATTGTGCTTGAACACGTATCGGCTGAAGATGTAGAGGCGGGACTTAAGAGTGTAAATAATGATGCATGTTATCCGTCTATCATAGTTACAGGTCAGCTTGTGAATGCTTTTGTAAGCGGAAAATGCGATCCGGATAATACCTCTGTCATGATTACACAGACGGGCGGCGGATGCCGTGCGACCAACTATATAGCATTTCTGAGAAAAGCTCTTAAGGAGGCAGGTTATCCGCAGGTGCCTGTAATTTCTCTGAATGTTTCGGGCCTTGAAGGAAATCCGGGATTTAAAATCACCCCAAAGCTTGTTATGGGACTTTTGAAGGCTTGTACATGGGGAGATTTGATTATGGCACTGTCGATGCGTATTCGTCCGTATGAAATCAATAAGGGTGAAACGAATGCATTGTATGATAAGTGGCTAAAACGCTTGTATAATGACCTTTTGAATAATAACGGTAAAAACCTCAAGCTGAAAAAGGTTATTGACGAGATTATAGATGATTTTGATAAAATTCCTATTGATGAAACGATTGTAAAACCGAAAGTAGGCGTTGTGGGCGAAATTCTTGTCAAGTTCCATCCCGATGCAAACAATAATATTGTGGATGTGATTGAGTCCGAGGGCGGTGAAGCTGTTATGCCAGGTCTGGCAGACTTTTTGCTGTATTGTCTTTATAACAATAATTTCAAGCATGATAATCTCGGCATGAAAGCATCAACCGCAAAGCTTTGCAATCTTGCAATTCTCGGCGTGGAAAAGTTCAGAAAGCATGCGGAAAAACGCATGAAGGAAAATCCGAAATTTGCACAGCGCTCTCCCGGACATATTGCGGAAATTGCCGAGGGTGCAAAAGAGGTGCTTCAGCTTGGACACTGTACGGGTGAAGGCTGGTTTTTGACGGGCGAAATGATTGAATTAATAAACAGCGGAGTGCCTAATATTGCGTGCGTTCAGCCTTTTGCGTGTCTGCCTAACCATGTTACGGGCAAGGGCATGATAAAAGAATTAAGACGACAGTATCCGCAGGCAAATATTGTTGCTGTTGACTATGACCCCGGTGCAAGTGAGGTTAATCAGCTCAACCGTATTAAGCTTATGATTGCAGTAGCGTTTGAAAATCTTAAAAGGGAAGAGGAATTGAATAAAATTTATCCCGAACAAGAAAAGAAAAATGAATATGCAAATGTTTAAAAATCAAAAATCGCATTGAATAATCAATGCGATTTTTGATTTTGTTGTCATACGCTTGGGCGAATTTTCCTTGAAAACGGATGCTTAGTGATGTTGGTTATTTGATTTGCAGTCGTATTCTGTCCGCAACCATTGCAATAAATTCTGAGTTTGTCGGCTTACCTTTACCTGTGTGTATGGTATATCCGAAAATTTCATTCATTGTTTCAGGCTTTCCACGTGTCCATGCGACTTCAATTGAATGTCTTATAGCACGCTCTACACGACTGGAGGTTGTGTTGTAAGTATGCGCTATTTCAGGATACAGCTGTTTAGTTATGTAATTGAGCATATCCATGTTTTCAACTACCATCATAATTGCTGTTCTGATATATTGATAGCCTTTGATGTGTGCGGGTACACCAAGCTCGTGAATACATTCCGTAACCAGTGTTTCAAGGTCAATAATCTTACGACCGTTATCGACTGTTACAGTATTAAGCTTTGTCAGTTCCCTGATTGTGTCCACAACCCTCTCACAGCTTTGAGGCTTCAACAGATAATAATCTGCGCCCAGACTTACAGCTGTTTCAACGGTGCGCTGAAGTGCAGAAACGGAATATGCAATAACAATGGGCTTGTTACTGAGCTCACGTATTCTCTTCAAAACTCCCATACCGTCAAGCTTTGGCATTACCATGTCAAGAATAACAATATCAGGATTTGTTTCGAGAATCAGGCTCCATGCTTCTTCTCCATTGTTTGCTGTGGCGATTGCTCGCATATCAGGTTGAATATTGATATGCTCGAACAATTCTTCTGCAAGCGCTTCGTTGTCATCTGCGATTAGTACAGATAGTTTGGTTTTCATAGTGAAAATTCCCCCTTGTATTTTATATTAATATAGTTATGTACAAGAAAATTGTAAAAATTTTCCTTTATATACATAATATTACCATATACTGGAAGTAAAATCAAGGGTTTTTATTAAAAAATATTCTATTTTTTGGAAATTTATTTTAAAATGTCATCATATGTAACATTTAAAATCTCTTTCAGTGCCTTTAATTCATCTGGTTTCATATATCGTTGCGAGGCTTCGATTTTTGCAACTGCACTTCTGGTCATATCACATCCGTGAAGCTGAAACTTTGCTGCAAGAATTTCCTGAGTATAACCTTTGTCCATGCGTAGCTGCCGTATTCTTTTGCCTAAATACTTTTCGTATTCCGTTGACATATTTCACCTCTTGTTTACTTAAAAAGCATAATAAAAGTATACAACTGTAATTTAAACACTTTGCACCCAAAACGGTGCAAAAACTTACCATTAAGTTACTTTTAATCTGCTTTTATTACATTTTTTATGCTGATATTACAAAAACAGATAATATCTGTCATTTCTTGTCGAATTATATATTTACTTGATTTCCTGTTCGAGATTGTGGAAATCGGGTGTATCAAAAAACTCAGTTAAAGTAGTACCAAGACCGTCACATAACATTTTTAAAGTTACAATCCCGGGGTTTTTGCTTTTTCCATATAGTATGTTTTTAATTGTGGACGGAGCAATGCCTGATTCGGTTGATAATTTATTGATAGTAATATTCTTTTCGCCGCATAAAGTTAAAATTCTCATCTTTACTGCATCATATGTATTCATATTTTACCTACTGCCTTTGTTATTTGATTTCCTGTTCAAGATTTCTGAACAGTTCGGAGTTAAAAAAGTCCTCAATTGTAATATTAAGACCGTCACATATTTTCTTTATGGTTGATATGGTGGTACTGTTATTTCTGCCACTGGTTATATTATTGATGGTTGACTGCGTTATTCCGCTCATTGTCGCAAGCTTATTAATTGTTATATTCTCAATATGACACAGCTCAAGAATTCTTAATTTGACAGCTTCTCCTATATTCACTAAAATCACCTCATTAAAAAATCTAATATTATTGTACCGCTTTTGAGTTACTAATATTACCTATATTGAGTTAATAAAAAAATCTTGACCTGGCATAAAAATAATCATATAATTAAATTAAAGGTATAATATATAAGAGGAAAAATTTTTGAGGATTGAGGAGTAAAAATGAAGCATATAAAAAGAATGTATTTATATATAATGAAATTTGTTGAAACTGCTGCGGAGGATAATATAGGTATGTATGCGGCGCAGGCGTCGTTTTTTGTGTCGCTTTCTTCCATTCCGTTTGTGATGCTTTTGCTTGCGTTATTAAAATATTTTGTGTCGATTAATTCTTGGGAGGTGCAAAACTTTGCCGCAGAATATTTTCCTCAGACAATTGATCCTCTGATACGTACTGTATTGTCGGAAATATTTAATAGCTCCTCTGATATCTCTATAATATCTCTTACTGCCATCACAACACTATGGCTTTCTTCGGGTGGTTTTATGGCAATTCATTCGGGGCTTAATAAGATTTATGATGTCGAAAAAAAGAAAAATTATTTTTACAGACGATTTGTGTCCATGCTGTATACTTTGTGCTTTCTTTTGACGCTTTTGTTTTCTTTTTTACTTTTCGCATTCGGAAATCGTATACATTATTTTTTGCATGAAACATTTCCGTTTTTGCCGGATATACTTTCTGATATTATCAGAGCACGTGTGTTTATTTTTGCCCTGATGCTGGCTTTGATTTTTGCGCTGTTTTACACCTTTATACCATATAAGAAAATCAAATTCATAAAACAGCTTCCTGGTGCTGTTTTTTCGGCGGCGGGATGGTGTGTTTTTTCGTATGCATATTCTATTTACATTGAGTATTTTTCAAACTATTCATATGTCTACGGCAGTCTTACGGCAATAGTATTTCTGATGCTGTGGTTGTATTTTTGTATGTGGATTTTTCTCTATGGTGCAGAGATAAATAAAATGATATGGCAAAGAAATTAAAAAACAGGAAAAATACGGTTGCCTTTTAGGTGTAAAGTATGTTAAAATATAATGGGGTGCTTGAGATGATTGATGAAATAGTATTTACACAGGCACAGCTTGATAAGGCAATTGCACAAAATTGCCGCAATATTGTTCTGTGTGATAACAGCTTTAATATACCTCCTGTTGGCAAAAAATGCTATACTGCTTTGGGAGAAATAACGGCAACGGCGATGTTTGGTGCTGATTTTGCGTGCGGAAATGATATAACATTTTGCGGATTCACACCTGTTTTTGAGGTGCCTTCTTTTGCGTATGTGCCTCAAAAAAGTGTCGGTATCAGCGGTTCGTATGGGTCATATAGCTCTTATGGTTCATATGGGAGCGGTAGTTTTTCAAGAAATGTATCGTCATACATATTCAAAGGCGGCTCAGCACGAAATGGAGAAAATGTATTCGTCAGCGGCTACGGCATAAATTTAATTTGAGAAATAACACAACAGAAGAGCGGAGGACATGATGAACGCTATACACATAGACTGGACAAGACCTTCTATGACGGCACTAAAAGAAGATTTTGACTTACTTACTATGGTTTTATCTGCGCTCAAGTGGCGTGAGAAAAACGGTGAAATACATCTTATAACAGACACCTTGGGTAAGCAATACTACAAAGAAACGGGACTTGATATTCTGTGGGAGTCTGTATCTGATGAACTGAAATTCATACCCCAAAGTATTAATCCGCATGTGTTTTGGGCGGCAGGTAAAATTTTTGCCCTTAAAAGTCAAAAAGCTCCTATAGCGGTGCTTGATACCGATTTTATTGTATGGGAAAAGCTTCCGTTTGAAAAGTACAGTGATGTGTCGGTAATTCATTTTGAGGATTTATACGGGGACATATATCCTGATGCTGATTATTTTAAAATGCGTGATGGGTATTCATTTGGAAACCTTGACTGGAACATTAGGGCTTCAAATACGGCGTTTTATGTTATAAAAAACAATGATTTTATAAAATTTTACACTGATGAAGCAATACGCTTTATGGAAAATGCAATTACTGCTGATGAGCCTTTAAAACACATGGTTTTTGCTGAGCAGAGATTGTTTTCGATGTGTGCGGCATCACTTGGTATAAAGATTTCAGACTTATCAGACCTTGATACTTTATTTGGTGAAAACTTTGTTTTTACGCATATATGGGGAATGAAACAACAAATGCGTGATAATGATATACTGCGTCATGATTTTTGTAAAAAGTGTATGAGAAGAATAAGGAAGGATTTTCCGTGGATGATTGATGTACTGAAAAATATTCCGGAACTTGATAATGGTTATTTTGAGGATTAGTTTGCGCATATTTATAAAATATTTATAAATACAGGCTCGGATTTTTCTACATAAATTTAATAAAAAATTTGTTTACTTTTGTGTAAAATAGTGGTATAATATAATCATAGATTATTGAGGTTAACCTCGGGAGGAACAAAAAATGTATGGCATCGGCGACAAGGTTGTTCATCCAATGCATGGCGCAGGAATAATTGAGGGTATAAAGGAAATTGAAATTTCCGGAAATACACGCCAGTATTATTCCGTAAAGTTTGCGGTTGGAAGCATGGTGACAAATATACCTATAGAAAGCTGTGGCAGTATAGGTATCAGGAATGTTGTTGATAGGGATGAAGCCAAGAAAATTCTTGAACATTTTCGGTGTTTGCCTGTTACGGACGATTCTAATTGGAACAAAAGACAGCGTGAGAATATGGAAAAAATTAAATCCGGGGACATATATCAGGTGCTTGGAGTATTAAAGGATCTGATGTATCGGGAACGTAAATCGGGTCTTTCTACGAGTGAGCGTAAAACTCTGTGCAGTGCAAAGCAGATTGTATTGAGTGAGCTTATCCTTTCTGAAGTTGCGGACCGGTCTGATATTGAAAATATTCTTAGTGATACTGTTGATGGTTTATTTTAAACAGATTGTGAATACCGCCATTCTTTACCGGATTGGCGGTATTAATTTTAGTAAATGATTTTGGGGGAGTTATGAAGGTAAGTGCAGTTATTGCCGCAGGCGGCAAAGGTACACGCATGGGCAGCGGCCGCAATAAAATTTTTCTGAAAATAGGCGGTGAAAGTATTATTTCACGTACTGTCGGGATTTTTGAAAAAAATCCGAATATTTTTGAAATAATTATTGTTACGGGTAAGAATGACATACCTGAATGTGAAAAGCTGATGCGTAAGTATAAAAAAATTACTGTTGTAACAGAGGGTGGAAGTACACGTCAGAAATCTGTATATAACGGACTGAAATTTGCAAAGGGACATATAATTGCAATACATGACGCCGCACGGTGTATGGTAAGTGATGAAATAATCAATGCGGCAATTGAAGAGGCTTTAAAGTACGGTGCGGCAGCTCCCGGAGTTTTGTGTAAGGATACCTTGAAAATTGCGGATGATAATGGCTTTATTCAAAGTACGGTTGACCGTTCAAGAACATATCAGATTCAGACACCGCAGGTTTTTATGGAAGACATCATACGTTCGGCTCATGAAAATGGAAAAGGTGCTGAAGCGACGGATGATTGTGCTCTTGTTGAAATGAACGGTGTGAAGGTCAAAATAACCGAAGGAAGCTACGAAAACATTAAGCTGACAACACCTGAGGATATTATAATAGGTGAAGGTATCTTGAAAAGGCGGTGTATATAATGCGTGTAGGTCAGGGTTATGACGTGCATAAGCTTGTCGAAGGACGAAAATGTATAATTTGCGGTGTAGATATACCGTTTGAAAGAGGATTACTCGGTCATTCTGATGCCGACGTTGCACTACATGCACTGTCGGATGCACTTCTTGGTGCGGTGGCTTTAGGCGACATCGGAAGATTGTTTCCTGATAATGACCCCAAATTTAAAGGCGCAGACAGTCGGGTGCTTTTGAGGCGTGTAGTTGAGCTTGTAAAAGAAAAAGGCTATGGCGTTGTCAATGCGGATGTGACCATTGTTGCACAAAAACCTAAAATGATGCCGTATATTGAAAAGATGCGTGAGAATGTTTCGCATGATTTAGGCGTATCACTTGACGATGTAAATGTCAAAGCCACTACAACCGAAAAACTTGGCTTTGAGGGCAGGGAAGAAGGTATTTCTGCAATGGCGGTTGTGCTTATAGATAAAATTTAAACGGTAAGGAGTACAGTTTTGAACGTTTACGATTTTGATAAAACAATTTATAATGGAGATTCCACATCGCATTTTATAAAATACCTTATAAAAAAGCATCCGAGGACATTATTGAACTTGCCAAGGACAGTGTGGGAGTATCTTTTGTATATTGCAGGTGTGCATTCAAAAACAGAATTCAAGGAAAAAATGTATGGTATGTTCAGGTATGTTGACGATATTGACAAAGACCTTGAAGACTTCTGGAAAAAGCACAAAAAAAATATTAAGGACTGGTACATTAAGCAAAAACGTGATGATGATTTGATAATATCGGCATCGCCTGAATTTTTGCTCGAGCCTATGTGTGAGGAGCTTGGTGTTTCGCTTATAGCATCCGTTGTCGATAAAAAAACGGGTAAGTATACGGGTGAAAACTGTCATGGTGAAGAAAAAGTAAGGAGAATGTATAACAGCATAAGTGAGCCTGATGTAGAGGAATTTTATTCGGATTCACTGTCTGATACTCCGCTTGCGAATGAGGCACAGCATGCTTTCCTTGTGAATGGTGATGAGCGCATTTCGTGGGAGGGATATGTACCCGGTGGTAAAGATAAGCTCAGAGAAATGTTTTTATCGGGAGAATTTTTGATGTTCCTGATTATCGGTGTGATAAATACCGTGAATGGTGTGTTGTTTTCATGGCTGTATTCACGTCTTATACCTGATGCAAACATTTCATTTTGTGTCGGATATGTAACTGCTACGATTATTTCGTATATACTTAACAGTATTTTCACTTTTAAAGAAAGATTATCGTTTGTACGGTATATAAAGTTTGTGGTTTCGTACATCCCGAATTTTATTGTACAAAATCTTATTGTAATGCTTGTATACAATATACTTCATATGCATGAGTTGGTTGCATATGCACTGGCAGCTGTCATAGGCGTTCCGGTGACATTTTTCATTATGAAGATTTTCGCTTTTAAGAAGAAATGAAAAAGTGCCGCCATTTCCGTGGGAAATGGCGGCACAATTTATTGTGGCTAATTAATCACATCCGCATCCGTTGTTGCAACCGCAGTTGCCGCTGCCTAAGATGTTGCCATCGTTGCAGCAGAATACGAGGATTGCTATGATAACAATCCAAATCCAGCTTTCGTTTCCACAGTTGTTATTTCCAAACAAACACATAATAAAAAACCTCCTTAATTTTACATACCGTTTTTTAACGGTTTACTGTATAATATGCGGAGGTTAATTTTTGTGTTACTGCTTTATATCCGTTTCGTGGAAAATGTACGTGTTATCATTTGAGCGTGTAATGTAGAGGAATATGCGTGGCTTTCCTACACGTCTGATAACCGTTGTCCATCCGTTTCCTGCGGCGGTAATCGGAGAATATGCCGCATTGGGGTAATGACTTTTTACGTATCTCGAAACAGCGTCGTGTTGGTTACGGAAGCGAACCTTGTTGAAAATACCCTTGCCGTTTGCGAAGCTGTATATTCCTGCCGCCGCTACAGTGGCAAGCATTGCAATGTTTTTCTTTTTCATATAAGTGCTTCCTTTCTTTGAATGGTAAATTGTAATTTATCGGTGACGTAAATAATTATCCCGCCGTAGGGACAGGCGTCCTCGACTGTCCGTTTATGGTTAATTT
>JAXJRQ010000181.1:0-4350 GCA_036310525.1 Clostridia bacterium | reverse complement strand
TTTCTATGTATAAATATTCAAAATTGTAGGGGTCGATGCCTACATCGACCCGAATCTATGCATTATCCACGGGCGGATGTGGGCATCCGCCCCTACAACCTGAATTTTTATGCAAAAATTTGTATTAAAAAGACAACCCCTCTTTTATGGTTTGACTGTTTATCTTATGAAGCTTGTCGGTATTTTAACTTCCTTTTCGGGCAGACCGAATTCTTCCTTTCCGAGTGCAATGCTCTTCATAAGGAATATCATATTCTTTGCAAGTGTACGCATTGTCTGCATGCCTTCCTCGTCCTGCACCGCTTCACCCGGAGTTCTTCCGTGAGCACTGTTCCAGTACTGACTTGAAGCAACAGGCATTCCGCTGATGGTAAAATATTTATTAAGCTCATCAAAGGTTGCGGAACAGCCGCCACGTCTTGCAACTGCTATACTTGCGCCCACCTTCATTGTCTTGTCGCACGAAGAGCTGTAGAAAAGACGGTCAAGGAACGAAACCAGCGTACCGTTTGCCGATGCATAATAAACGGGACTTGCAACAACCATTCCGTCACACTCTGCAAGTATAGGTGCCGCTTCGTTTACAATATCGTCAACCACGCATTTTCCGCTTTTTGCACAGCCGCCGCATGCCATACAGCCACGCACCGCTTGATTTCCTACCTGAAGCGTCTTTGTTTCCACGCCGTTACTTGCAAAAATCTTTTCCATTTCTGCAATTGCCGTTGCTGTGTTTCCGTTTACTCTCGGACTTCCATTGATTATTAAAACCTTCATTTTATTTCTCCTTTTATATAATTATTTTAACTTTAAACAATTTAAATTCCGATGCATTGCATACGCAATACTATTTTATATCAAGCCGGAACCAAAAATATATTAATTTTAATCCTCATTTATAACACCCTGAATTAAATCTACAACTACCCGATTTAATTCACTTGCATTTTTTGATGTTATAACAGGTCTGCCTGATTTTTCTTCAATTTCTTTTCTGGCGTTTCCTGCTACATTTCCACCTTGCTTGGCTACTTCAACATTTTCTTTAAAAGTTTTAGGGTTAAATGATTTTGAAATTTCAGTGGTAGTTGCTTCTGCAAGCATATTCAGAACAAGTTCAAGATCACTCATATTATCCCGTAGATTTTCTTTGGTTAACCCTTTTAAGTTTTTATATTTTCTTGTTGTCATTCCCGACCAGGCTTTTGTAATTTCATCCGTAAGAATGGCATATTCAATACCTTTTTGAACTCCTCTTTTATCCCATTCTTCCGTTAAAGCATTACGTACTCTGATAGATAAAATTCTTTGATGTATCCATTCCTCACTATAACCTTTCTTTTGATATGTTTCTATTGCTCTGTCTATAGCAAGTTCCGGATCTATAGTTTCATCAATGCGTTCC
Organism: Clostridia bacterium; assembly: GCA_036310525.1. Taxonomy (GTDB): domain Bacteria; phylum Bacillota; class Clostridia; order UBA1381; family UBA1381; genus UBA4716. The sequence continues at coordinate 2,945 of JAXJRQ010000181.1, read as the reverse complement.
TTGCCCACTTTTGCAAGCCACATTTTGAAAGGCTCTGCTTTCGGCGATGGAATTGACTGAATAAGTCTCAATAAGTTAGTTGTATCAACAACATCGGTCATGCGTTTTTTGCCATCCGCCGCAGTCATTTTCAACTGGTGACAATTTGTCACCGTTTCGTTTCCTTCTTCCTTTAATCGTTGTTTTAACTTATTCCAATATTTTCGTCCATCAACACTTTCTGTTAAAACAGACACAACATCAACAACAGAAAAATACCATTCTTCTGTTTCTTCGTTCCATGCAGTTCTGATTTTTTTATCTTCAAATATCTGTATTTTATTATCCATATGTATAGCCTCCATAAAAGAGCTTGTATTTTGCAAACTCATTATAAAATCAGTGAACGTTGTAGTCAATGTGCCACTGACTGCAAATGAATGATTAATAATGAATGATGAATAATTGTGGTTGAAAATCGCCTTATGCGATTTTCTTTTAATTCAAATGCGTAGCATTTGTTCCTTAATTCTTCACTATTCATTTTTCACTATTCATTGAGTTTGTTTTGCAAACTCATTATACCACAAATATATGTTTTTTTCAACAGCGTTATTACGGAACAAAAGCAATTACAAAGCCGTCTAATAAAATAAAGGAATAAATTTCAAAAGGAGTGAATTATATGAAAAAGCTTGTTTGTGCATTGGTTGCACTGTCGCTGTTTATGCCGTGCATTACGGTATTTTCGGACACAGCGGTTTCGGCGGACATGGAAAAGGTTCTTATTGAGGTGAAGAAAAAGATTGATGTTCCCGAGGAGTTAACCGATTTTTCGAGCGGCATGAACACCCATAACGGAAACGAAAAAATCTATGAGTTTTACTGGAACAGTGACAGCGGAAAAAGTCTTTCCGCAGGCAGTGATGACAAGGGCAGAATAAAATATTACTACCACTACACCCAGGACCGCATTGACGCAAAAATTTCACCCTATACAAAGAGCGATATTATTGCCAAAGCGGAGGAATTTGTGAAGAAAATCGCACCTGAAGCGTATTCTCCCGAAATCGGCACGCTCGTTTTTGACGAAAGCTCCTACAGAATAAGCTCAAATCTTCATTTTTCGCTTAATTTTGTGCGTAAGATGAACGGAATAACCGTTAAAGACAATTTTGTTGACGTTTCGGGATATATCACCGCTGACGGTCCGATTGTGGACAGCTTTAATTCAAGCATAGACTACGACACCGAATTTGTTCCGACCGCTGACGTTCTACTCACTGATTACGAGGAAATATACCGAAAAACATTTCCGTCAGAGCTTGTTTACTACGACCACTACAACTACCAAAAATTAAACAATGGTGATGAAATACAACCGTCGCTGATATACCGTTTAGCAGATTTCAACAGCGGATACATAAGCGCAGTTGACGGCGAAGTGGTGATTGAAGACGCACCCGAATACGGGCTTTTCAAAAACGAATCGGCGGCAATGGGTACTGCATCTGACGGAGCATTGCGTGAGGAGCTTTCGGAAAGCGAAATAAAAGAGCTTGGCACAATTGACGGACTTATTTCCGTAGCTGATGCAGAAAAAATCCTCAAAAAACTGCCGTATGTGAAATTCAATTCTTCACTTAAGCTCCAGACCTCAAGGCTTAACAAAAACTCAGACGGCGAATACTTTTACAGACTTTACTACTCGAATGATGATACAAATATCAACACAACAATAAACGCACATAACGGAAAAATACTTAGTCTGTCAAACAGCGCAGGCTGGAACTATGACGAAAAAGAGCTTAACGACAGCGCAAAACAGTCAGCGGACAAAAAAACATATGAGTTTTTAAATGCCGTTGCACCCGAAGAAATGCAGACTGTTGGCGAGGCTGAAACGGAATACAACGGAAGTCTTGTCACAAAAAACTATGCAAGACTTGTAAACGGAATAAAGTATGTAAACAACGGAATCCGTGTAGCGATAAACGCTAAAAAGAACGTAATAACAAACTACACGCTCAGTTTCACGGACAAGGAATTTGCACCGCCCGAAAATATCATAACGGCAGAAGATGCATACATAGCAATCAACAAAGCGGTTCCGATTGAACGTATTTACATAAAAAGCGACGGAAAGTACGTATTATGCTACGGAATGAGTAATTCCATGGTTTGTATTGATGCTTTTACGGGAGATGTGCTTGACAATGACGAAAATACCGGCTTTAATTATACCGATATGTCGGGACACTGGGCAGAGGAAGCGGTTTTAAAGCTCAGTGAGGTTAATATAGGCTTTAAGGGTGAGACATTTAATCCCGACAGCAAAATAACTCAGGAGGACTTGTTGCGGTTATTTGCAGCAGGTATAAAATACAACCACTATCTTGAAATGAACAGTGACGAGCTTTACAGACAGTTATTTAATTTGAAAATCCTTTCAGAGGACGAAAAAGCACCCGATTCGACATTAAAAAGAGAGGACGCTTTTGTTTATATGATTCGTTTGTCAGAGCTTGAAAAGGTTGCAAAGCTCAGCGATATTTATAAGATTGAATACGCTGACGGACACCTGATTGACAGTTCAAAAATAGGATACAGTGCGATTTTAAGCGGTCTGGGCGTTATCTGCGGCGACGGCGGTTATCTGCGACCCGATGAGGAGATTACACGTGCCGAAGCGGCAACGATGCTGTACAAATTCATGCTGACATTCTGATTTTATTTGAAATAGCAGAAGCTTTTAAGCTTCTGCTGTTTTTGTGTTAAATTGTAATTTATGAGGATGATTTTTACAAGTGCAAACAATCGAGCGGAAGGCCCCTTTGTGTAAAGGGGGCTGGCGCCGTAGGCGACTGGGGGATTGTAAAATCAGCATTATCGCTAAATATATATGAACAATCCCTCCGAGTTTTGCTACGCAAAACCCACCTCCCTTTACACAAGGGAGGCTTTCG
>JAXJRQ010000180.1:0-8040 GCA_036310525.1 Clostridia bacterium | reverse complement strand
CTCGACTGTCCGTTTATGGTTAATTTTACACGGACCGTCTGGAAGCCGGTCCCTACAATTATCATTGCAAACATCCCGATAAATTACAATTTACCAATAATAAAAATAACACATAATTAATCTATGCATTAAATTAATGCATAGATTAATTATGTGTTAAACTTTTAACTTTATTGTACGACAAATAAACGCTTTTAAGCGTATGTATGTATGTCTGTATGTATGTATGTAATTTCACCCCACGCTGTCATACCTTGTCAACTCCTTTTACAACAAAACACTTTACATATTGTTTACATTATAACATACATTTTACAACATTTCAAGTGTTATTTGTAATTTTTTTGAAATACACAATAACTTCCCAATCCTTATCATCAGTCAAAGCCTTCATGACAGTTAGCCTTTATCCACGCAAGTGCTTTTCATATTCCGCTTCACCCAACAAGCACACTGGACTCAATACAACACTTATTGAAGGTGATTTGGTTAAAAACATCAATAAACAAAAATTGCCGTACTCGCTGAGTACGGCAATTTTATTTATCAGTTATTTGCAAGAAAGTCATTTATTTTTGCAATAAGCTCATCAACATCAACGCCATGAACCATGCATGCTTCCTCTATAGTTTCGCCCTGTGATGCGGGGCATCCCAGACAGTGCATTCCGATGCTCATAAATATAGGAGCAATGTCCATATTCATCTGCAAAGCTTCACCGATTAAAGTATCCTTAGTTACCTGCATTATTGTTTCCTCCTTCCTCTATCTGAGTAAAACAACGGTCAAATTCATCACCGCTAATTGTTTCCTTTTCAAGCAGAAGCTCCGTTACAGCTTTTAACACATCCATGTGTGAGCTTAACAATTCTTCCGTTGCCTTAAAGCGCTCTTCAAGAATTTTCTTGACCTCGTTATCAATATCAGCCGCAACCTTTTCAGAATAATTCTTTGAATGGCTGAAATCTCTTCCGATAAACACCTCGCCGCCCTCGTCATAAGATACAGGGCCGATAACATCGCTCATGCCGTATTTTTTGACCATCTGACGGGCAAGTGCAGTTGCACGTTCTATATCATTTGAAGCTCCTGTGCTTATATCGTCCATTGTAAGCTTTTCAGCAACACGTCCGCCAAGCATAATCATAATCTGATTATACATTTCATTACGTGAAACATACATTTTATCTTCGTCAGGAACGTACATTGTAAATCCGCCGGCACGTCCTCTCGGTACAATTGATATTTTATGAACGTCTGATTTGTTATCAACTATTTTTGCAACAACTGCATGACCTGCTTCATGGAATGCAGTAAGCTTTTTCTCGTTTTCAGTAAGAGTTCTTGATTTTTTCTCCGAACCCATCATAACCTTGAGGTTAGCGTCTTCAATATCACGGTTTGTGATTTTTTCATGGTTATTTCGCGCCGCAAATATTGCCGCCTCATTCATGAGATTTTCAAGGTCTGCGCCCGAATATCCGGCTGTTTCTTTTGCTATTTTTTCAAGGTTTACGTTATCTTCAAGCGGTTTTTTAGCCGAATGTACCTTTAAAATTTCTTCTCTTCCCTTTACATCCGGTAAGTCAACAACTACCTGACGGTCAAAACGTCCCGGTCTTAACAGTGCCGGATCAAGTATATCAGGTCTGTTTGTTGCCGCAATCATAACAACTCCGTCATTTTCACTGAAGCCGTCCATTTCAACAAGAAGCTGATTAAGCGTCTGTTCACGTTCATCGTGACCGCCGCCCATGCCTGCACCTCTTTTTCGTCCGACTGCATCAATTTCGTCTATAAAAATTATACATGGTTTGTTTCTCTTTGCCTGTTCAAACAAATCTCTTACTCGTGATGCACCAACTCCGACATACAGTTCAACGAAATCCGAACCGCTTATCGAGAAAAACGGAACGCCCGCCTCACCTGCAACCGCCTTTGCAAGAAGGGTTTTACCCGTACCGGGAGAACCTACAAGCAATACGCCTTTAGGCATTCTTGCACCAAGCTTTATAAACTTGGCAGGACTTTTCAGAAACTCAACAACTTCCATGAGTTCTGCCTTTTCCTCAACTGCCCCTGCAACATCGTTAAACTTAACCTTCTGATTACTTGCCATCACTGCACGGCTTCGGGTAAATCCACCGCCGCCTGCACCGCCCTTACGGGCAAACATGGAAATCAGAACGAAAATAAATATCACAATCAGAATAACGTTTGTAATCGCAGTAAAGGAAATTTTCGTTTTATATGCTTCCTGCTTAAGAGTTCCGGCATCCATCTGATCATTCACAAGAACACCGACATCGTTCTGGAAAACCTCCAGTGACGGAATCTGCACCTTCTGAATAATATCCTTACCGTTTTCGTCTTTTATTGTAACCGTAGCAGAGTCATCATTTATCACCATATTGGTAACGGCTTCTTCCTTGATAGCTCTGACAAGGTCAGAATATACCATTTTTTCCTGCGTTGCAAATGTACTTATTGCCGCTGAATATATAATATATATTCCCAGCAAAAATGCAAGCCACATCGCAAAGCTTTTTACATTTTTCTGCAAATCATAACCTCCTTTTGCATATTACTGTTATGATAACACATTATTCAAAGTATTTCAATCAATTAATTGTTATTTTAAAGCCTTTTTGTACGAATGTATATCTTCGGTCGCTTCTTTTACCTATTATATCGGCAATTTCACCATTAATCGTAAGTATTCCGACACGTGAACGTTCTTCACGAGGAATTTTTGAGTCAATAAAAAAATCTTTGACTTTTTTTCTGCCGTTCATACCTGAAGGATAAAAAACATCGCCTTCACGTCTGTTGCGAATGATAATTTTATCAGCTTCTTTTGCTTCCACATACATTCCTTTGCCTGATTTTTCACTTACGAACTGTACATGAACCGTTTTTCCCATTTCAGGTATATATACATCCTTATCAAGTGGTATTTCATATTCAAAATCATATTCTTTAACTGTCTTTTTTATGCACAGACTTCCGTATTCAACAGCCGCTCTTACTCCCTTTGGAAGTGTGATATATGCACCGCTTTTGCCTTTTTGGATAAGGCTTGTTATATCCTTTATAAACAGTGATGATACATCCGAAGCAGTGCCCATCACAGTACGTATCATCTCAAAAATTACACGATTTCGTATTGAAATTGGCTGTTTTAACAGCTTTTCAATATCGGTTTTATTATCCGATACCTCTTTTTTATAATACTCAAGTGAAAGTCTTTCAAGAAAATCACTGTCTTCTTTAATAAGATGCGCATTTTCAGTCACAGTACCAACAAAATTAGAATTGAATTTTTTCTCAATTTCGGGAATCAGGTCAAGACGTATTTTATTTCTTGTATATATATTTTCATTATTTGTACTGTCTGTTACGTATTTCAGTCCGTTTTCTTCGCAATACTTTTCTATTTCATCACGTCTGCAATCAAGTATCGGACGGATAATATTTCCTCTTATATAAGGAATACCGCCAAGTCCCTTGATACCGCTGCCTCGCATAAAATTCATCAGAATTGTTTCTGCATTGTCATTTTTATTATGCGCAGTTGCTATTTTATTAAAACCGTATTTTTGCATCAATTCTTCAAAAAAAGCATACCTTGCTTCCCTGCCGGCAAGTTCTTCGGAAACTCCTTTTTCCTTTGCAAGCGAAGGAATATCAGCTTTTTTAAATTCAAAAGGAATACCAAGACTTTCCGAAAAACTGCGTGCAAATTCCGCATCACAATCAGCCTCGTCGCCACGTATACTGTGATTCATGTGTGCACATATCAGTTCAATACCCATATCCGCACTTATGCTATGCAGGACATGGGTAAGGCACACTGAATCTGCTCCGCCTGATAAGCCGATTATAATTTTATCATTTTTCTGTATAAGTCCGTATTCCCTGACAGTTTTATAAACCTTATCTATCATTGTTCTTTTATCTTAAACTCAACATTCTGAAATTTAGTATATTCACCTTTCCAGCCAAGATGGAAGGTTCCCGTTTCACCGCTTCTGTGCTTCGCAATGATACATTCCGCAAGACCTTTATGCTCGGTGTCCTTGTTATAATAATCATCACGATACAAAAACATTACCATATCTGCGTCCTGCTCGATAGCACCCGATTCTCTCAAGTCCGAAAGCATCGGTCGCTTATCACTTCTGCTCTCACTCGCACGAGAAAGCTGTGACAGTGCGATAACAGGAATATCAAGCTCTTTTGCAAGAATTTTCAGCGAACGTGAAATTTCCGAAATTTCCTGCTGACGGCTTTCAATACGTTTTCCCGACTGCATCAGCTGTAAATAGTCAATAACTATAAGCGACAGCTTCTTTGTCTGCTTAAGACGTCTGCACTTTGCACGAATCTGCGAAACTGTTATTGTAGCAGTATCATCAACATACAGCGGTGCCGAAGCGACCTTATTAAGCACATCACCAAGTCTTTCCCAGTCGTCCGCTTCCATATCACCCGTACGCATTTTCATAGAACCCACCAAAGCCTGCGAGCATAAAATTCTGTTTACAATCTGTTCTTTAGGCATTTCCAGGTTAAAAATCGCAACGGTATTCTTATTATTAATCGCCGCATGCTCGGCAATATTAACCGCAAAACTCGACTTACCCATACCCGGACGTCCCGCAATAAGAATAAGCTCACCGCCATGAAAACCACCGGTACGTCTGTTAAGCTCTTCAAAGCCGGTATCAAGACCTGTGATACCGCCCTTCGACTGCGAATTTTCAACAAGCATCTGATAACTGCCCATCAATACATTTTTTATGGGCACAATATCATTCTTTTCCTGACCTGCCGCAACATCATAAATAAGCTGTTCGCTTCGCTGAAGAATATTCTGCGATTCATCACCGCCCTCATACGCCATGTTGCTTATTGAGTTTGCGCTCTTTATAAGCATACGCAGAGTTGATTTTTCACGTATTATCTCAGAATAATATTCCACATGATGAGTTGTCGGAACATTTGTGGCGGCATTTCTTAAGTATTCCACTCCACCGACAGCCTCAAGCTTATCCTGCTGTGATAGTTTATTAGATACTGTAACGAAGTCAATAGCGCTGTTCTCGTTGAACAAGTCAATTGCCGCATTAAAAATTTCACGGTTCTGGGGATAATAAAAATCATCACCGCTTATTATTGCCGCTGCTTCCGCTATACTGTGCTTATCCGCAAGGATACTGCCTATGACAGCTAACTCAGCTTCACGGCTATACGGGAGCTCACGTCCCGATAAGTCCATATTCAATTCATTTTCAGCCATAATACAGTTTCCTTTCGTTTATCATTTAAGCTTCTTTAACGTTTACTTTAAGTTTGCCTGTTATACCGGTGTATACCTTTACTTCAACCTCGCTCACGCCAAGAGTTTTGATACCATCAGGCATCACAAACTTTTTCTTGTCAATCTTGATATGATGCTGTTTTGTAAGTTCATCACTGACATCCTTTGAAGTTACCGAACCGAAAAGCTTGCCGTTATCACCTGCTTTTGCAACGATAACTACCTCAATGTCCTTCATTTTTTCAACGATAGCCTTTGCAGCATCTGTTTCTGTTTTAATCTTATATTCCAATGACTCCTGCTTCCCCTTCAGGATATTTATATTGTCCTTTGTAGCTTCCTTTGAAAGACCCTTCGGTAAAAGAAAATTACGCGCGTAACCGTCAGAAACATTTACCATCTGACCCTTTTTACCTGTTCCCTTAACATCCTGATTTAAAATTACCTGCATAATATTAAAACCTCTTTTCGTGTAAATTATTTATTTTCCTTGAGATATTCGTGTATCGCAATTTCAACCTGATACACTGCTTCCTCAATTGATATGTCTTTAAGCTGAGCACCTGCAACAGTCATATGACCGCCGCCGCCAAGAGACTCCATTATAAGCTGTACATTTACGTTGCCCAATGAACGTGCACATACACCAATACCATTATCCTGCGGATAAACAACAAACGATGCACGTATATTATTGAGATTAAGCATTTCATCAGCCGCCTGCGAAGCAACAACACGAATATTTTCTATTCTGTCATATGCTTTTGCGACAGCAATTTCAGGCACAACCTCAACTGCTGTTTTTACTATATCAACCTTATGGTCATAGTCTTCTTTCTTGATATTGAAGCGCTTTTTCACCTCTGCAGTATTAAGTCCCTGACGCTTCAGATACGAAGCCGCCTCAAAGGTTCTCGCACCTGTTTTTATGATAAAGTTCTTTGTGTCCATCAGAATACCTGTGTAAAGGCACTCTGTTTCCACAGTAGTAAGCGCACCGCCTAAATCCATATGCTCTATAAGCTCCGTTACCATTTCGCATGTTGATGATGCATACGGCTCATGATATACAATTGAACATGGATTGATAAATTCCGTTGAACGTCTGTGGTGGTCTATCATTACTATTTTGGATACCTTTTCAAGCAGTCCCTCAACAGGAAGCATTGACGGACGATGTGTGTCAAGAATTACAAGCACTGTATTATCCGTTATTTCATCAATCGCCATTTCCGCATCAACAAACATACGTCTGTATTCGGGAACATTGCGTAAATCATTATACAAATCCTTTATAGCAGGCGAATTGTTGTCATAAACTATATACGGTGTTTTGCCAAGAGCTCTTACCGCACGCTGCAGACCCATAGCCGCACCGAAGCAGTCATAATCCGCACCTTCATGCCCCATAAATATTACATTATCAGCATTTTTAATAAAGTCCTTCAACGCAACAGCAACAGCACGAGTCTTTACACGTGTACTCTTTTCATATTCTTTACTTCTGCCGCCGTAGAACTTATACTGATTATCGTCTTTTATACATACCTGATCTCCGCCTCTGCCAAGCGTTATGTCAAGCGCACTCCTTGCAGAAGCTTCATTTTCATATATACTTCCGCCAACGCCTATACCAATACTCACGGAAAGCGGTTGTTTTATATCCTCGCTGAGCTTTCGTACCTCATCAAGTATAGAAAATTTATTGTCGATATAGTGTTTTAAATATCTATGTTCAAAAAACACAAAATATCTGTCACGCTCTATTCTTTTTGCAACGGCGTTTCCTTCCTTTGCCCAGTTGTTTATAAACAATCTCAGCTGTGACACAATTCTTTGCTGTTCGCTGTCATCAACCTTTTGGAAAACCTCATCGTAATTGTCTATACCTATAACTGCAACGTCCGTACGCTCGTCATTATACAACAGACGTAATCTTTTTTCTTCGGTTTCGTCAATCAAGTACACATATGTAATATATGTGTCCTCTTTTTGCGAATTTGAATCATTTTTATCTTTAATCATTTTTCCGACAACGGAAAAAGTCCTGTCGCCTATTTCAATATGTTTATTGATATTTGCAGCAGATTTTAATATATCGCTCCATTTGATGTCGCTTATAACCGACTCAAACAGACTGCCGAACATATCACGATTTTCAAACAGCTCCGAAAATTTGTCATTATACCATCTGATTGTACCGTCCACATTAACTATAACCATAGGTACGGGCAGACTTCCGAGTGAATTTGAACTGAGAGTTCCGTTTTCATCGGCTATAATCTGCAGATAATTTTTAAGCATTTCCTTGTGTCTGTACATTTTAAATGCACTTATGCACAGAAAAATTACACCAAGTATAATTTCTGCAATACCAATCATTCTCGTTCCGGGATGAATAACCTTCTGAAACGACAGTATTGCCGTACCCGATAAAATCATCAGGCACGCCGCTGCGGTGGTAATTCCGATATTTGAATATTTAGTGCGGCTGTATCGTCTTTTCATAATTCCTCCATATGCCGCTTTACGGCATTTCAAAACTTATGCACACTCTTCCGATTATAATTCTATCACAAACAATGCTTTTCGTCAATAAAAATAAATAATAATTGGAAATGATGCTATGATAAATTGTGATTTAGCGGTATGATGAATATTATGATATTGTAGGGGCGGATGCCTACATCCGCCCGTGAATATACAACGGGACGATG
>JAXJRQ010000179.1:0-15931 GCA_036310525.1 Clostridia bacterium | reverse complement strand
TGCAAAATGTATATGCAAAAGCATAATCGGAGCGGAAGGCTCCTTTGTGTAAAGGGAGCTGGCGCCGAAGGCGACTGAGGGATTGTGTAATCAGAACGAATGTAAAATCATCCCTACAAATTACAATTTATTTAAAACAAAAAAATGCTACGTACGGTTGACGGAGCAGTTGCAAAAAAATAAAATTTGTGATATAGTTAGATAAAATAAAAGCTTGCGAGGTAGGGTATGGAAAATAAAAATATAAGATACCTCAAGGGTGTAGGTGAAAAGCGTGCAGAGCTTTTCAATAAAAAGGGAATATATACAGTGGAGGATTTATTGTATTTTTTTCCCAGAGCCTATGAGGACAGAACGAAATTTAAATATATATCCGACTGCGTTGCAGGTGAAACAGTCTGCATAAGTGCGGAGGTTTATTCGCCGGTGCATGAAACACGCATACGCCGTAATATGACCATATACAGCATGATAGTATGCGATGAATCAGGTTCAATGACGATTGTATGGTACAATAACCGTTTTGTAAAGGATGCATTTCGCACAGGCGATAAGTGTATTCTTTACGGAAAAATAAACGTAAACAGACACAAGCTTGAAATGATTAACCCTATATTTGAAAAGGAAGGCAAAGAGCATTTTACCGGCAAGATTGTGCCGATTTATCCGCTTACGGGAAATCTTAATCAGAAAACTGTTCAGTCGGTGATGGAGCTGGGACTTAAGGAAGCAGGATTGATTGAAGAATATATTCCGTCACATATACGTGAAAAATACAAAATAGCGGAAATTAATTATGCCATGAAAAATATACATTTTCCTGAGGATTTTGAGGCATACAATACGGCTCGCAGACGTTTTGTGTTTGAGGAGTTACTGGTGTTACAGCTTGCGCTTTCGGGGCGTAAAAACAAAAATACAGCTCTTGAGGGAATACGTTTTACGGACACAGACTGCGTAAAGGAGTTTATTTCGTCGCTTCCGTTTCCGCTTACAGGAGCGCAAAAACGCACAATAGGCGATGTAGTGCGTGATTGCACAAGCGGTAAAATGATGAACAGACTTGTTCAGGGTGATGTAGGCTCGGGTAAAACGGCTGTTGCAGCTGCGGCTGTATATATGGCGGTTAAAAATGGCGCACAGGCGGCTATGATGGCTCCGACTGAAATCCTCGCACAGCAGCACGGACAGACCTTGGCTGAATTTTTTGAAGGCAAGGGCATTACGATTGTGATGCTTACGGGAAGTATGGAAGCATCGGAAAAGCGCCGTGCATATGAGATGATTGAATCAGGTGAGGCGGATGTGGTTGTAGGTACTCACGCAATAATTCAGGAGGAAGTGGTTTTTAAAAATCTTTCTCTCGTGGTTGCGGACGAACAGCACCGTTTCGGTGTTGAACAGCGTGCAAAGCTTGCCGCAAAGGGAAACAATCCGCATATGCTTATTATGTCAGCTACGCCTATTCCGAGAACACTTGCATTGATTTTATACGGCGATTTGGAGGTTTCTGTAATTGACGAACTGCCACCTGGACGTAAAAGTGTTAAAACATACGCAGTGGGCGAAAATATGCGTAAGCGTATAACTGCTTTTATCGAGAAAAACGTAAACGAGGGGACGCAGGTGTATGTTGTTTGTCCGCTTGTTGAAGAAACGGAAAAAAGCGATTTACAGAATGCGCAGGAATTATCGGAAAAATTATCGGAGATTTTTCCGCAGTTCAATGTCGGGCTTATCCACGGAAAAATGCGTCCCAAGCAAAAGGATGCAATTATGGAGGAGTTTGTTAACGGAAACATAAACATTCTTGTTTCAACAACCGTAATTGAGGTTGGCGTCAATGTTCCGAATGCAAATCTGATGATAATTGAAAATGCGGAACGTTTCGGTCTTTCGCAGCTGCATCAATTAAGGGGCAGAGTAGGAAGAGGAGCAAAACAGGCGTATTGCGTGCTGTTTGCGCATGGCAGCAATGAGATTACGAAAAAAAGAATGGAAACCATGTGTATTTCAAATGATGGTTTTTATATAAGTGAGCAGGATTTGAAGCTGAGAGGTCCAGGAGACTTTTTCGGCACACGTCAGCATGGACTGCCTGAAATGAAAATTGCAAATCTCTTTGAGGATATGGATATACTTGCAGAGGTTCAAAGTGCCGTAGGAGATATTTATGCCGAAGATGCGGGACTTAACTCTCCCAAATACGAAAAGCTTAATAAGCGATGCAAAAAAATACTTGCTCAGGATATTGTTATGAATTGACAAATTTTACATTGAATAAAAAACTTTTTACAGGATAAATTAATTTCAGGTAAAGCACCGATACAAAACGTACGGCAAGACTTTGCCGAGGTTAAGTTATTTTGAAAAGGAGATATGTAAAATGTCAAAGAGCAAAAATGCAGCAATGGAACAGTTCAAGATGGAAGCAGCAAAGGAAGTTGGAGTAACAATGGGTAAGAACTACAACGGCGACCTTACAGCTAAGCAGGCAGGTTCAATCGGCGGTCAGATGGTTAAGAAGATGGTCGAAGAATACGAAAAGAACCACAGATAAATTAATTAAAACAACAGCCTGAGCATCTTTTTGATGTTCAGGCTGTTGTTTTGTTGACAAAGAAGAAGGTGTTGCCAAAGCAACACCTTCTTCAAACAAACCCTGCTTTTTTAACAAAAAGCCATGAAAGGGACCAACCACGCAAATTTAATATTTAGACTGGTACCGATTGGTATCAATTTCATAATAATATAATACCATATGGTAACATTAAAGTCAAGAGGTGACTTTGATGTTTTTTAAAAGAATTTACGACTTAAGGACAGATAACGATTTAACTCAGCAACAGGTTGCCGATTATCTTATGTGCAACCGTCAGGTGTATGCAAGGTATGAGAGGGGATTAAGAGAAATACCTGTGTCTATGCTTATTAAACTCACAAAGCTGTATAATGTTTCGACGGATTACATATTGGAACTGGAGGACATATAAAAATACCCGTTCTATGCATAATAGCGCATGGGGACGGGATTTTTTTTGCTTTTATCATTAAAAAAATAAAATTTACAAAAAAATATAAAAAAATAGTGGTAAATTTTTTTATTGTGTGTTATAATATAGATTAGTGTATTATATAATGAGTGCAGAATGTGGTTTTGCGCTGTTATTTAGGAGGAAAACATGAATTTATTCGATAAATTATTCGGAACATATTCAGACAGAGAGCTTAAGCGTATACGTCCGATTGCCGATAAGGTAATGACATACGAGGATGCAATGTCGAAGCTTACTGATGCTGAATTAAAGGCAAAGACACCCGAATTTAAGGAAAGACTTAAAAACGGCGAAACTCTTGATGATATTTTGCCTGAAGCTTTTGCGGTTATGCGTGAAGCAAGCTGGCGAGTTCTCGGAATGAAGCATTTCTACGTACAGGTAATAGGCGGTATTATTCTTCATCAGGGACGTATTGCGGAAATGAAAACAGGTGAGGGTAAAACTCTTGTTTCAACACTTCCTGCATATCTTAACGCATTGACAGGTAAGGGTGTACATATTGTCACCGTAAATGATTACCTTGCAAAGCGAGACAGTGAATGGATGGGAAAGGTCTACAGATTTTTAGGTATGACTGTAGGTCTTATCATACATGACCTTGACAACAATCAGAGACGTGCCGCATATGCGTGCGACATTACTTACGGTACAAATAACGAGCTGGGCTTTGACTATCTGCGTGACAACATGGTTGTCAGAAAAGAGGAAATGGTTCAGCGTGGTCATAATTATGCCGTGGTCGATGAAGTTGACTCAATCCTTATCGACGAAGCAAGAACACCGCTTATCATTTCAGGTATGGGTGATGCTGCGAATGATTTGTACATGGTTGCGGATATGTTTGCAAAGCGTCTTAAAAAGCTTGTTCTTACAGAGCACGATGACAAAACTCTTGATACTGATGTTGATGCTGATTATATCGTAGATGAAAAAGCAAAAACTGCTACTCTTACAGAGCGTGGTGTTAAAAAGGCTGAACAGGGATTTGGTGTTGATAACTTATCAGACCCCGAAAATATGAAATTACAGCATCATATCAATCAGGCACTTCATGCAAACGGTGTAATGCACAGAGACCAGCAGTACGTTGTAAAAGACGGTCAGGTTATGATTGTTGATGAATTTACAGGCCGTATTATGCCCGGCAGACGTTACAGTGACGGTTTGCATCAGGCAATTGAGGCAAAGGAAGGCGTTAAGATTGAAAACGAGTCAAAGACTCTTGCAACAATTACCTTCCAGAATTTCTTCAGACTCTACGGAAAGCTGTCGGGTATGACAGGTACAGCTCTTACGGAAGAAGAGGAATTTCAGCACATATATAAGCTTGACGTTGTTGCTGTTCCTACAAATAAGCCGGTTGTACGTGATGATATGCATGATTCCGTTTACAAGACAGAAGCAGGTAAGTATATGGCTGTTATCCGTCAGATTAAGGAATGTAATGAAAAAGGACAGCCTGTACTGGTAGGTACGGTTAATGTCGATAAATCAGAGGTTTTGAGCTCACTTCTTAAGCGTTCGGGAATTAAGCATGAGGTTCTTAATGCAAAATTCCATGAAAAAGAAGCTGAAATTGTTGCTCAGGCAGGTAAAAAGGGTGCTGTTACCATTGCAACCAACATGGCAGGCCGTGGTACGGACATTATGCTTGGCGGTAATGCGGAATATATGGCAAAGCACGAAATGGCAAAGCAGGGATTCAGTGAAGAGCTTATTAATGAAGCGACAGGCTTTGCTGAGACTGATGACGCAGAAATCATCAATGCAAGAAACGTATTCAAGGAGCTGAATGAAAAATACAAGGCTCAGATTCAGCCTGAACGTGATGAAGTTAAGGCTCTTGGTGGTTTGTTCATTATAGGTACTGAGCGCCATGAATCAAGACGTATAGATAATCAGCTTCGTGGTCGTGCAGGACGTCAGGGAGACCCGGGTGCTTCAAGATTTTTCCTTTCGCTTGATGATGATTTAATGCGAATTTTCGGTAGTGAAAGAGTAAAGTCGATGGTTAATGCTCTCGGACTTGAAGAGGATGAACCTATTGAAGCAAAAATGCTTACAAATGCAATCGAAAATGCTCAGAAAAACCTTGAAAGCAGAAACTTTGATTCACGTAAGCATGTTCTTCAGTATGACGAGGTTATGAATACTCAGCGTCAGATTATATATAAGCAGCGTCAGATGGTGCTTGACGGTGAAGATATAAGCGTAACTGTACAGTCTATGATTGAATCAGTAATTGATTCTGCGATTGATGATTTCATCGGAATTTCGGAAATACCCGAGGAATGGAATATCCATGCACTTACGGAATTTGCAAACAACAACTTAAGAGCAAACGGTGAGTTTGTTATAAGCGACGAAGAAAAAGACACAATTACAAGAGCAGATGTTAAGGATATGCTTCTTGAAATTGCGCATAAGCGTTATGCAGAGCAGGAGGAAATCTTCGGTGAAGCTATGCGTGAGCTTGAAAGAGTTATTATGCTTCGTGTGGTTGATACATTGTGGATGGATCACCTTGATGAAATGGAGCAGGTTAAACGTGAGATTGGTCTGCGTGCGTACGGTCAGCATGACCCGGTTGTTGAATACAGAAATGTCGGTTCAGAGCTTTATGAAGGTATGCTTGACGCTATCAAGCGTGATACAGTAAGATATTTGCTGTTTGCAATGCCGAGAATTAAGATTGAAAGAGAACAGGTTGCAAAGCCTCTTGATACAGGCGGTGACGGTTCATTAAAGAAGCAGTCGGCAAAGGCGGACAAAAAGGAACCGGGAAGAAATGACCCGTGTCCATGCGGAAGCGGAAAGAAATATAAGCACTGCTGCGGCAAATAAAATAATAAATTGTTTATAAAGGATGTGAAATAATGTTAGAGTATGATGAATACAGACTTGAACTCCAGGGCATGGAGAAAAACATTACAGAACTGAGGGATTCACTTTGACATCGCCAATGCTTTAAAAGAAATTGAAGAATTGGAAAAACAGGCGGCAGAGCCGACCTTCTGGGATGACATGGAAAATTCTCAGAACATAATCAAGAAGACAAAACAATTAAAGGATAAGGTTGAAGCGTATGAGGAACTCAAATCTCTTCGTGAAGACACCCTTATGATGATTGAGCTTGCGGAGGAGGAAAACGACGCAAGTATGGCAGGGGATGTAAAAGCAACGGTTGACCAGCTTAATGAAAAAATTGAAAAGCTTACCCTTGAAACACTTTTGAGCGGTGCATATGACAGCTCAAATGCAATCATGACATTCCATGCAGGTGCCGGCGGTACAGAAGCTCAGGACTGGTGTGAAATGCTTATCAGAATGTATCAGATGTGGGCACAGAAAAACGGCTATAAAACCGAAGTCCTCGACACACTTCCGGGCGATGAAGCAGGCGTAAAGAGCTGTACGATAGAAATTGAGGGACCGAATGCATACGGGTATCTCAAATCAGAAAAGGGTGTACACCGTCTTGTACGAATTTCGCCGTTTAACTCGGCGGGCAAACGAATGACTTCGTTCTCGTCAATTGAAGTTATGCCTGAGCTTGACGATAATATTGATATAGATATACGTCCTGAGGATATTAAGATGGATGTTTACCGTGCGAGCGGCGCAGGCGGTCAGCACGTAAATAAAACATCCTCGGCTGTAAGACTTACTCACGTTCCGACGGGTGTTATTGCATCGTGTCAGACTCAGCGTTCACAGTTCCAGAACAGAGAATACGCAATGAAAATGCTCAAAGCTAAGCTGATTGAGCTTGCAGAACAGCAGCAGAAAGAAAAAATTGCGGATATTCAGGGAGTGCAGACGGAAAACGGATGGGGAAATCAGATTCGTTCGTATGTGTTCCAGCCATATACAATGGTTAAGGATTTGAGAACAAGCTATGAAATGGGTAATATTCAGGCAGTTATGGACGGCGATCTTAATGGCTTCATAAATGCGTACCTGAAAGCTTCCAAACTCGGACAGCTTAAAAAATAACATATAAAAACGTCAGAGGAGAGTTTTCTCTTCTGACGTTTTTAGCTTTATGCAAAAATTAATATTCTTTTTTGTTGTTATTTTCTGAATTGTTCTTCTTGTTGTCAAACTTGTTATTGTTGTTATTATTGTTCTTTTTGCTCGGACATTCCTGATTTGAATTGTTGTTCTTTTTGTTATCGAATTTTTCCATGGATTTCTCCTCCCTTCTGTAAATGTAGTATGTGCAAATTAATATTTTTTATTCATGTGTTTATGGATATATTAATTAGTGTCAATAGTCTGAATTTTTTTCAAAAAAACTTGATATTTAGTCTATAATCTGTTATACTATATTTGCGACATAATTTTATTATTAACCACGTAAACTACAAGTGTGTATTTTTTTACCTTTCGGGTAAAAATGCATGCTCTATTTTCGCATACTTGTAGTTAGTGGAAAATTGTGTCGCAGCAATCAGAGTTATGCATTTTTCGGTGTGTGTAGCTTCGGTTGCGCACACTTTTTTATTTGCAAGGAAAGGAGTATTAAAGATTATGTCCGATTATAAAGATTTATACTACAAATTATTCAACAGAATAACAGACATCATTGAAGAACTTAAAGAGCTTCAGGTTCAGGCAGAAGAAAAGTACATAAATTCCGAACAGGATGAAAAAACAGAAAAACACAAGGATAATTATCTTGTGTTAAATGGAAAACAATAAATAATCGTTAAAATAATGACTGCGGTATACAATACTGCAGTCATTATTTTTGTGTATTCACATTCCTGATAAATAATAGTTGCAAAATTTTGAAAAATAATATATAATGGAAAGTGGAGATGTTTAAACACATTTTGGAAAGATAAAAATAATATTGTTATATACAGATATTTATACAAAGGGAGGAATGTGAATTGGCAGATTACAGCAGAAGAAGACGAAAGGGCAGCAGTAGCAGTGATAATTTCAACTGGGAAGAATACGATCGCCTTACCTCAAAGGTTTCTGCTGCAAGCGGAAGTGCGCAAAATACAGGCAATGTAAATACGCCTGATGAAGCAGTACCGTCAAGACGACGTGCACAGCAGGCGGCTACAGCTAAAAAACGCACAAGAGCCGTTAAGCAGGAAAAAATCCGCAAGCGTAATAAAAATAAGGGCGTGCGTAAAAAGATAGGTATAGCTTTTGTGGCGGTTATGGCTGTTTGTGCGATTATTGTCACGGGCATTGCAATAGGTATGTATGCCGCAGTGTCAAGAGAAATCAAGGATATGAATATCCGTAATCTTGCACTTAATTATTCGTCATTTATATATTATCAGGACGTAAACGGCAACACGAAGGAATACGAACAGATACGTTCGGTTTCAAACCGTATAATGGTTGAAAGCAAGGATATATCGCCATATTTCAAGGAAGCTATGGTTTCAATTGAGGACGAACGTTTTTACAAGCACAACGGCGTTGACCTCAAGCGTACCCTTGGTGCAACAGCAAAATATATGCTTGCAAAAATCGGTATAGGCTCGGCAGATTACGGTGGTTCTACAATCACACAGCAGGTTATTAAAAACATAACTAATGAAAAAGAAAGAACATCAGCACGAAAAATCAAGGAAATGATGCGTGCGATTGCGATGGAGCGTCAGCTGACAAAGGATGAAATCCTTACGATGTATCTTAATATTGTTTACTTTGCAAACAATTGCTATGGTGTTGAAGCGGCATCGCATGTGTACTTTAATAAGAGCGCATCACAGGTGGAGTTGCATGAGGCGGCACTGATTGTGGGTATCACGCAGTACCCATCGGAATATGACCCGTTTGTTCATCCTGAAAAGGCACTTGATAAGCGTAATACCGTACTCGGAAAAATGCTTGAGCTCGGAAAGATTTCAAACGAGGAATATACTGCGGCAATAAGTCAGGACCTTGATGTTAAAAAATCGGGCGGTGGTTCATCCGACGGCATGACTTCGTATTTTGCCGATCAGGTCGTTAACGATGTAATACGTGATTTGCAGGTTCAGAAAGGATATTCCGAAGATTTTGCAACTCAGCAGGTGTACAATGGCGGATTTAAAATTTATGCTACTGTAGACAAGCGCATTCAGGACATTATGGAGGATATATTTGAAGACAGATCAAACTTCCCGTCTGCAAAGAAAACAGCGCAGTCTGCAATGGTGGTAATTGACCCGTATACAGGTCAGATAAAAGGACTTGTAGGCGGACTTGGACGTAAATCCGATATACGAGGCTGGAACAGAGCAACACAGTCTAAGCGTCAGCCGGGTTCGTCAATAAAACCGCTTTCTGTATATTCTCCCGCAATTGATATGGGTAAGATTACGGAAGCAACGGTTGTTGTCGATGAAGAAATCACAATCGGAAGTGATAACTGGAAGCCGAGAAACTCATATAAGGATTTCTACGGTAATCTCAATGTCAAGGAAGCTGTCGGACGTTCATCAAATATTCCGGCGGTTAAGGTGCTTGATATGGTGGGACTTTCATCATCATTCGGCTATCTTGAAAATAAATTCCACATAACCACACTTCACGAGGGCGATAAAAACTATTCATCACTTTCGCTCGGAGGTCTTACAGAGGGCGTAACGGTTAAGGAAATGTGTGCAGCTTATGGTTGTTTCGTAAACAGCGGTAAATATATTGCACCGTACACATATACACATGTAGTTGATTCCGCAGGACAGACAATTCTGCAGAATAATTCAAACGCATCGCAGGCGATTAGTGCGGCGGCGGCATATATCACAACAGATTTGCTTTCGGCGGTTGTTAATTCAAATTACGGAACGGGACGTTCCGCAAAACTGAATAACATGCCGACATACGGAAAAACAGGTACTACAGACGATGACTTTGACAAGTGGTTTGTAGGCTTTACACCGTATTATGTGGGAGCTGTATGGTATGGCTTTGA
Organism: Clostridia bacterium; assembly: GCA_036310525.1. Classification (GTDB taxonomy): domain Bacteria; phylum Bacillota; class Clostridia; order UBA1381; family UBA1381; genus UBA4716. Next base: position 5,941 of record JAXJRQ010000179.1, on the reverse strand, counting down.
TACACCTGAATCACTTTCAAAAGCGGGTATCAGCGGAAATCCCGCACTTGGAGCGTGGAAACAGGTTATGGGTGAAATTCATGAGGATTTACCCTCAAAAACAATTGCAAAGCCTGCAAATGTTGTTGAGAAGGAAATATGCATGCATTCGGGTAAGCTTGCTACAAAGACGTGTAATTCAACAAAGGCGTATTTTGTAGAGGGAACACAGCCGAAGGATAATTGTAATTCTTCGCATGCGTCGAATAAACCAAAGACTTCATCCTCACCGCAACCGACATCTTCAACTGATCCACAAAAACCGTCAGCATCAGCAACGCCGAAGGCTACGGAAACAAAAGCACCAAGCAGTTCTTCGGGTGGCGGTTCGTCGTCAGGCACAAGCTCGTCGGGAACAGGTTCGGGTTCATCGGGCGGCGGTTCTTCATCATCAGGCAGTTCATCAAGCGGAGGCTCGTCATCAGGCGGTTCTTCATCATCGTCGGGTAGCAGCAGCGGAGGTAGTAGTTCTTCGGGAGGCTCGTCAGGCGGTAGCTCGTCGGGAGGAGCATCCACAGGCGGTTCATCATCAGGCGGAGCAGCACCGAATAAAAATTTAGATGAATAACAAAAAAATTCCACTTGAAAAAGTGGAATTTTTTTGTGTTTATCTTTCGATAAGAAGTGTTACAATTTCAAAATTGTTTACAGGAACTTTTACGGTGTTACCCGAACCTAATTCTTCTATCGGTTCTTCAAGCATGTTACAGAGTGAAATTTTCTTTGCGTCAAAGCCAAGCTTGATTGCGGGTGTAGTCTTTTTGTTCCATGCGTCATACATACGAACTACAATACCACTGCCGTCGTGTGCTTCCTTAACTGTTTCAATAATAATATTATTGCAGTCACACTTAACAAGACTGTATTCTGACGGAAGTGAACCGTTACCTGCTGCAGGTACGATTTCGAGCGGACGGTTAAGCTTATATGCTTCTTCGATTGTTCCGCCCTGCTTGAAGCCATCCTTGTGCGGATAAAGTGAATATGTAAATTCATGAATACCCTGGTCTGCAAGAGGATTGGGGAATGTTCCGCACTTGATAAGTGTAATTGTCATTTCACTGCCGAAGGTGCTGTGACCGTATTTGCAGTCGTTAAGCAAGCTCACGCCGTAGCCTTCTTCTGAAAGGTCTGCCCACTTCTGTGCACATACTTCAAATTTCGCCTGATCCCATGATGTATTTTCGTGTGTCGGACGTTCAACGTTACCAAACTGAATTTCGTATGATGCAGTATTTGAATGAATAGTTGTCGGGAATGCCGCCTTTAACAATACATGTTTTTCATGCCAGTCAGCAACTGTTTTGAAATCTATTCTTCTGTTGTCTGTGTATGCTATAACTTGCTGTGTAATGGTTGAATTCATGTATCTGCGCTTGATTTCAAAACCGCCAAAACCGTTACCCGATATAGGTGTTACCGATTCAACATCATTAAGCTCCCACATCTTCTGCTTGTAATAGTTTGAAATTTCCCAGTTATCATACTGACGTGGATAATCTTCAAATATTCTGAGCTGATTTGCAGTTGAGCCTTCCTTGACGATTTCTCTGTTGTTATCCTTATCAAACAACGATATAATGTTCATGTTATCGTCGAATTTAATCAGATAATGAGCACTTTCTATTGTTTTGTCCGATACAGCAACTTTACCGAGAGTATCAAACTTATTTACTACCTTGTAACCGAGTGCCGGTACATCTGAAACAAATACTGTTTCACCGTTATTATCGGCATAATCCGATACAGTGAATGAGTTGGGGTTGTATACAAGAAATCCCTTTTCGCAAACCTTGTCAGCGATGCCTGAAAGTGCGTCTGACTTAATTTTACCAACTGTTTCTCTGACATCGGCATACTGCTTGTCGCTATCCTCATAAACCTCAAAAATTGACGAGCCGGGGATAATATCATGGAACTGATTTAACAGTATAATTTCCCAGTTATCGTAAAGTGTTTTTTCGGGGTAGGGAGTACCGTTGAAGATTCTATCCATAACTGCGGTTGTTTCTGCACTCTGACAAAGGAATTCACAGTCTCGGTTATTCTTTTTGTTCTTTGCGATTGATGTGTATGTACCTCTGTGGAATTCAAGATACAATTCGCCTACCCATTTGGGGATACGTCCGCATTTTTTGCAGTTTTCATGGAAGTTCTTCTCAACACGTGCAAGGAAATCGCCTGCAAAACTCATCTGAGTTTTTGGGATTCCGGGAAGACCGTATTCAAGACGGCGCTGTGTTTCAAGCATATCCTCTGTAGGACCGCCGCCACCGTCACCATAACCGAACGTGACGATAGTTTCCGTATTGTATTCCTTTTGCTGGTATCTTTCCCATGTACCGAGTGTCATTGAGGGCGATACCATACCAACGTACGTTGTGTAGAAATTACCTTTTTTCAGTTCACCATTTTTCTGTGCAGTAAGGAAATATGTAAATATTTCAGTACCGTCAACACCTTCCCACATAAAGCTGTCATACGGCATGCGGTTTGATTCGTTCCAGCTGATTTTTGATGTAACAAACTGGTCAACGCCTGATTTCTGCAAAATCTGAGGCATAGCCGCACTATATCCGAATACGTCGGGGAGCCACAGGATATGGTTGTCAACACCGAATTCGTCCTTCATGAATTTTTTGCCGTGGAAAATCTGGCGGATAAGGCTTTCGCCTGATGAAAGGTTACAGTCAGCCTCAAGCCACATAGCGCCTTCTGCTTCCCATTTACCTTCCTTTATCTTCTCCTTGATTTCTTCGTAGAGTTCAGGTTCTTCCTCTTTTAAGTATGCATACAGCTGAGGCTGTGAAGACATGAAAAGATATTCAGGATAACGCTTCATCAAATCAATAACAGTTGAGAATGATCTCTGTACCTTTTCACGTGTTTGCGCAAGTGTCCACTGCCATGCAACGTCAATATGAGTGTGACCAATCATATTGACGACAGATTCGGAACAACCACATTCTTTTTCAAAGTATTCTTCCTTTAAATATTTCTTTGCTTCTGCAATACTGTTATAGAAATCATCAGTACCGGGAACTCTGAAATCTATAAGATTACAAGCCGCTTCAAGGTGCTTCATTGTTCTGATGTGCGAATAGTCAGCTTCGTCAAAACACATTGAGGCATCGTAAGGTACTTTCAAATCATAATACAAGTCCTTTACGGCAAGATCTACCGACTTTATATCAAGCATAACATCCATATAGACATTCTGTGCGGCGGCGGTAGTATTTGTGCCAGTGTAGAAGTATAAAAGAAGTTTGTAGTCTGTATCGGGTTCAAGAACCGCAGTGTGATGGTTTATATCAAGACCGTGCTTAAGCTTTCCGTTGAGGTATAAAATACCCTGTGGATTAGAAGCGTCCCATGTACCCTCGTAATCAGTGATTACGTCAAGTATGAGCTGTTTTCCGGGTTCTGCTGAAGGTGTTTTAACTTCTGTGTAGAACCAGAAATGCTTATCCCTTCCGCATACACGGTCGTGTCTTTTAAATGGCATCCATGATGAATCCGGTGTGGGCTTTTCCTGCGCTTTTTTGTATTCACAGGGAATGTATAAAAGCTCCGGAATCTGATGAACTGTTTTTTGTGTCAGTCTTTTCAGGTTTTCACATGTTACTCTGACTTTGTCTTTAACGAATTTGTCCATTTTTATTCCTCCTTATAGTGAGTATCAGGAAAGATTTCCTATAAAAACAATATACCATAAAAGTTTTTATAAGTCTATTGTTGACGTGATACAAAAATTATGGTATTATGATATTTAATAAATAGAGAAAGGAGTTTTTTATGGAATATAATCGCTTGAAGGAAGAAAATAATGTTGATGCGGAAACGGGTTTTTTGTATCATTATGCTCAGGGCGGAGAATGTATTAATCCGCATTGCCACGATTTTTATGAAATATTTGTTACCGTTTGCGGAAATGTTGAGCACTGGATAAACGGCAAGACAACCATTCTGCCTGAGGGAAGTATGGTATTTATACGTCCTGATGATGCTCATGCGTATACGTGCAGCAGTGATGAGGCAAAAAAAGCGTCATATATGAATTTTGCATTTACGGCGGAAACTGTCGAAAAAATGTTTGAATATCTTTCGGATGGTTTTCCGGCAAAGGCATTGCTTGAAGCACCAATGCCGCCGACGATTTTACTTACTTCCGAACAGAAGAAACGGATTGTGGCGCATGTTGAGGAATTAAACACTGTAAATTTCAAGGATAAAAAACAGCAAAAGCTTAGGGCGAGAGTTCTTTTGGCGGATATTTTTGCACGGTATTTTGCCAATTATACACAGAAAAAAGAGGAAACAGATATTCCGCAATGGCTTAATGAGCTTGCCGAGGAAATGGAGAGTACCGAGAATTTTGTTGCAGGTGCCGATCGTATGGTTGAGCTTTGCAAAAAAAGCCGTGAGCATCTTTCAAGGAATGTAAAAAAATATTTCGGAAAAACTCTTTCTGAATACGTGAACGATTTACGTGTGAATTATGCGGCAAATCTGCTTCTGAATACCAATACGCCCGTTCTTGATATTTGTTTTGACTGCGGATTTCAGAATGTAAGCTGGTTTTATGACGTGTTTCGGGAAAAGTACGGTATGTCGCCGAATAAGTTCAGAAAAGAATATGAAAAGTAATTTAAGGAGGAGAAAAAATGCAGGATTTTATGTACTATGCACCTACAAAGGTGTATTTTGGGAAGGATAAACACAAAGAGGTAGGAAAGATAATCAGAGAGTACGGCTACAGCAAAATTATGCTTCAGTACGGAAAGGCGAGCATAAAGAAAAACGGACTTTATGATGAGGTGATGGAATCTTTGAAAAGTAACGGTATAGCTGTTGTAGAAATGGGTGGTGTTGAACCTAATCCCAAACTTTCGTTTGTACGTGAGGCAATAAAGAAAGCAAAGGAAAATCAGGTCGAAATGATTCTTGCTGTCGGCGGCGGAAGTGTTATTGATTCATCAAAGGCTACAGCCGCAGGTGCAGCTTGCGATTATGATGTATGGGAGTTTTCAACACGTAAAAGAACACCTGAAACGGCGCTACCCGTCGGCTGTATACTGACTCTTGCCGCAGCAGGCAGTGAAATGAGTTCATCAGCGGTGCTTACAAATACTGATAATAATATGAAGCGTGGCTTTAACAGTGAATTTAACAGATGTAAGTTTGCAATATGCAATCCTGAACTCACATATACGGTAAGTAAGTATCAGACTGCCTGCGGTGTGGTTGATATAATGGCGCATACTATGGAAAGATATTTTACCGTCTATGAGCCTACCGACTTGACGGACAGAATTGCTGAAAGTGTGTTAAAAGCGGTTATAAATGCGGGTAATGTGCTTATGGAAAATCCGTGTGATTATGAAGCACGTGCGAATATGATGTGGGCGTCAAGCTTGTCGCATAACGACCTGACGGGTTGCGGAAGGGAAAATGCACTTCCCGTACATCAGCTTGAGCATGCACTTAGCGGTGAGTTTGACCATATTGCTCATGGTGCAGGGTTGGCTGTGCTGTTTCCGGCATGGGCGAAATACGTGTATAAGGAAAATCCCAAAAGATTTGCGCAGTTTGCAAGACGTGTGTGGGATGTGGATGAAGATGATGATTGTGCGGCGGCTTTGGCTGGTATTTCGGCAATGGAAAAGTTTTTTGCACATATCGGAATGCCACTGCAATTAAGAGAGTTTGACATTCCGAAGGATTGTGCAAGTGCTTTGGCTGATTTGTGTACGTTTGGCAAACAACGCACAGTTAAGACGTATATAGATATGGATTTTGAGGATATTAAAAATATTTTTGAAAGTTGTTATTAAGATTAAATTGTAATTTATCGGTGTGTTTGAATATTATTGTAGGGGACGATGCCTACATCGTCCCGTTG
>JAXJRQ010000178.1:0-17571 GCA_036310525.1 Clostridia bacterium | reverse complement strand
TACGAACAATCCCTCCGAGTTTTGCTACGCAAAACCCACCTCCCTTTACACAAGGGAGGCTCTCGCTTCGATTATTCATCATCCCGATAAATTACAATTTAGCAATTGTAATTTCAACAAATGTATTGACAATTTTGATAAAGGGCAATATAATACATATATTGCTTTTTTTCGCAGAAAAATATTTGTATTTTACAGCTATTTTGGGGTTAAGGAGAACAGGAATGAAACTCAAAAAATATATAGGTGACAAAAACTTTTACAAAATGGTGCTTGCCGTAGCTTTACCTATTATGCTTCAGACGGGCATCACAAATTTTGTAAGCATGCTTGACAATATAATGGTGGGACGTCTTGGTACGGAGTCAATGTCGGGAGTTTCGATTGTAAATCAGTTCATATTTGTTTTTAACCTGTTGATATTCGGTGCGATTTCGGGTGCGGGAATATTTACGGCACAGTACCATGGCAGAAAAGACAATGCAGGTGTCAGACATACATTCAGATTTAAAATGATTATATCAATACTTGCAACGGTGACATGTATACTTATCTTTTCCGTTGCATCGGAAACTCTGATTTCGTTGTTTCTGCATGAGAGTGAATCGGGCGGAAGTCTTGATATTACGATGCAGGAGGGTAAAAAATATCTTATTATAATGCTTTTTGGGCTGATACCATATGCGGCTTCGCAGGTATATGCATCAACACTCAGAGAAACAAAACAGACTGTAGTACCGCTGATTGCAAGCAGTAGCGCTGTTGCTGTGAATTTTGTGTTAAACTGTATTCTTATTTTCGGAACACTGGGCGCACCGAGGCTTGGCGTTGCAGGTGCGGCGATTGCAACCTCAATTTCACGTTTTGCAGAGCTTATAATACTTGTTGTATGGACGCACAGAAATAAAGAAAAATGTCCGTTCATTACAGGTGTATACCGAACACTGACAATACCATCAGCCCTTGCAAAACAAATGATTTTCAAGGGTATACCGCTTATGATAAATGAGCTTTTATGGGCAGCATCAGTAACTACGATTAATCAGTGCTATTCTACAAGAGGTCTTGATGTTGTGGCGGCACTGACAATTTCAACCACCATTTCAAACGTATTTAATACAGTATTTATGTCGCTCGGAAGCTCTATTGCAATTATTGTAGGTAATATGCTTGGTGCGGGTGAATTTGATGAAGCAAAAGCTACGGATACGAAAATGATTACTTTTTCGGTGATGAGTGCATCTGCGGTTGCGTTGATTCTGGTATCAATGTCGGGTGTGTTTCCGCTGTTTTATAATACACAGGACGGAGTACGCTCATTGGCACAGTACTTTATAATTGTAACAGCTTTGATTATGCCGGCACATGCGTATGCAAATGCGGCGTATTTTACACTGCGTTCGGGCGGAAACGTACTTATAACATTTGTACTTGACAGCGTGTTTATGTGGGCGGTGGCAATTCCGCTTACTATGGCGCTTGCATATTTTACACCGCTTAAAATTTACTGGCTGTTCCCGATATGTCAGGGAACGGAATTTGTCAAATCAATTTTTGGCTTCTTCCTTGTGAAACGTGGAACATGGCAAAGACAGCTTGTGGGTGAGAATAATAAATAAAAATTGCAACCATGCGGTTGCGGTATAAAAGGCGCAGTTGCGCCTTTTTTGTATGTAAAGTTATAATGCACAAAAAGTTTTGTATAATTTAATATAAAATGACGATTAAAAAAGTGTTTAATTTGTTGATTATTGTGGTAAAAAGTAAGTATAGTTTAATGGGCTTATGCTCATGAAAGGAGTTAGGTTAAATGAAAAGTTATAAAATGGATGAAATCAGAAATGTGGTACTAACAGGTCACGGTAAGTGCGGAAAGACTATGCTTGCAGAGGCAATGCTTTTTAATGCAAAAGCAATAGACAGACTCGGAACAAGCGCAGACGGAACAACCGTAACAGATTGTGATCCTGAAGAAATAAAGAGACAATTTTCAATTTCGGCATCAGTAGCTCCTGTTGAGTGGAAGGATATGAAATACAATATCATAGACACACCGGGATTTTTTGACTTTGCCGGAGAGGTAAAGGCAGGCGTACGTGCGGCTGACAGTGCTCTTGTTGTATTGAGCGGCAGAAGCGGTGTTTCGGTAGGTACGGAACAGACCTTTGAATATGCACGTAAGAGGGGTATTCCCATTATGTTCTTCGTGAACAAAATAGATGATGACAGAGCTGATTATCAAAAAACTCTTGAACAGATGAAAGAGGTTTTCGGTAAGGCGGTAACTCCGTTTGTTTATCCTATTAAGGAAGGCGATGAGTTTAAGGGCTTCGTTGATATTGTCGATATGACGGCACGCCGTTATGACGGTATCTACAGAGTGGAAATTCCTGTTCCCGAAGGTATGGCTGAAATTGTTGCACCGCTTCGTGATATGATTATGGAAGCGATTGCAGAAACTGATGACGAGCTTATGAATAAGTATTTTAACGGTGAAGAATTTACTGTTGATGAAATCAAGGGCGCAATCAGAAAGGGTGTTAAGGACGGAAGCATTTATCCTGTATATTGCGGAAGCGGTCAGGGTAATATCGGTGTACGTTCGCTGATGGATGGTATAGGCAAGTATTTGCCGGCACCTTCGGAAATTGAAGAAATTGCACGTGTTGCAGACAGTGCTGAACCGATTGAGGTTGTTCAGAGTGAAGAAGAAACAACTGCGGCAATTGTATTCAAAACTATTGCAGACCCGTATGTTGGTAAAATGTCGCTGTTCAGAGTTTATTCTGGAGATATTCATGCAGATTCAGTTCTTTATAATCCGAACAGAGGCTGTAATGAAAAAATAGGTAAGGTATTTACGCTTTGCGGTAAAAAGCAGATTGAGGCTTCAAAGATTAAAGCGGGCGATATAGGCTGTACTGCTAAGCTTGAAGGTACAAAGACAGGCGATACTCTGTGCGATAAGGATAAGAATATCATTCTTACAGGCATTGAATTCCCGAATCCTGTTCTTTCAATGGCTGTTGAGCCGGAAGCAAAGGGCGATGAAGAAAAGATTGTCGGCGGTCTTAACAAGCTTGCGGAAGAAGATCCTTCGTTCACAGTTACAAATAATTCCGAAACAAAGCAGACGCTTATTAATGGTCAGGGCGAACAGCATGTAGACGTTATTGTTAGCAAGCTGAAGACAAAGTACGGTGTAAGTGTCAAGCTTTCAGAACCGATTGTTCCGTATCGTGAAACAATTCTCGGTGAAGCTACTGTTGAAGGTAAGCATAAGAAGCAGTCTGGCGGTCATGGTCAGTATGGTCATGTAAAGATTAAGTTTGAACCGGGTGCAACTGAGGATATGCTGTTTGAAGAGCAGGTATTCGGCGGAAGCGTTCCCAAGAACTATTTCCCGGCTGTTGAAAAGGGACTGCGTGATGCTTGCATGCAGGGCGTACTTGCAGGTTATCCGATGGTTAATGTTAAGGCTACATTGCTTGATGGTTCATATCATCCTGTAGATTCATCGGAAATGGCATTTAAGACAGCGGCTTCAATTGCTTATAAGGAAGGTATCAAGCAGGCTAAACCCGTACTTCTTGAACCGGTAGGCTATCTGAAGGTATATGTTCCCGAGAGTATTATGGGTGATGTTATCGGCGATATTAACAAGCGCCGTGGCAGAATTATGGGCATGGGTGAAAGTGATAAGAAGGGTCTCAATATGGTTGAGGCAGAAGTTCCTGAATCAGAAATGTTTAAATATGCTGCAGACTTGCGTTCGATGAGTCAGGGCAGAGGAATGTTCACATTTGAGTTCGTTCGCTACGAACAGACACCTCAGAACATAGCAGACAAGGTTATAGCAAATGCAACAAAAGATTGATAAAAAAAACGGTCTTTTTTGTGAAGGCATTTCCCGTACTTGTGATACTTTGTTGAATTTTACTAAATAAAAATTGCATTTTTGTGAATTATAAGACTAACAATTTTGCGGAAAATATGTTATTATAAATACATATTAAAGGGGTGTCTCTTATGGCACCCAAAAAAATAAACTCAGTAAAAAATAACTGATTTGTGAGAATTTGTACAAAACGAGAGGGGAATTTGTAAAATGGCAAATTTAGAGTTAAAAAACGTTTATAAGAGATTTGCCGGCGGTGTAACAGCTGTTGGTGATTTCTGCCTTGACATTGCAGACAAGGAATTTATCATTCTTGTTGGTCCGTCAGGTTGCGGTAAATCAACTACTCTTAGAATGATTGCAGGTCTGGAAGAAATTTCAGAAGGTGAGCTCTACATCGACGGCAAGCTCGTTAACGATGTTGCTCCGAAGGACAGAGACATCGCGATGGTTTTCCAGAACTACGCTTTGTATCCGCATATGACAGTATTTGAGAACATGGCATTCGCTTTGAAGCTCAGAAAGACTCCGAAGGATGAAATCAAGAAGAGAGTTACTGAAGCTGCTAAGATTCTTGACATTGAACACTTGCTTGACAGAAAGCCAAAGGCTTTGTCAGGTGGTCAGAGACAGCGTGTTGCTATGGGTCGTGCTATCGTTCGTAGTCCTAAAGTATTCTTGATGGACGAACCTCTTTCAAACCTTGACGCTAAGTTGAGAGTTGCAATGAGAACTGAAATTAAGAAGCTTCACAACAGACTTCAGACAACATTTATTTACGTAACACATGACCAGACAGAAGCTATGACAATGGGTACTCGTATCGTTGTTATGAAGGATGGTCTTATCCAGCAGGTTGATACACCCGCTAACCTTTACACAAAGCCTTGTAACCAGTTCGTTGCAGGATTTATCGGTTCACCGCAGATGAACTTCATCAATGTAAATCTTGTAAAAGAAGGCGATGCAGTTTACGCTACTTTCGGTGATGACAAGATTAAGCTTCCCGAAGGTAAGGCTTCAAAGCCCGAATTGGCTGCTTACATCGGTAAAGAAGTTGTTATGGGTATCAGACCTGAAGATATTCATGATGATGAAGCATTCCTTGCTGCATATCCTGACGCTACATGTGGCGCATATGTAGAAGTAACAGAAATGCTTGGTGCTGAAACATATCTGTACTTAAAGATTGTTGATACACAGTTCACAGCAAGAGTTAACCAGCGTTCAACTTCAAAGATTGGTGATACAATCAAGGTTGGTTTCGATACTAACAAGATTCACTTCTTTGATAAGGACACAGAGGTTACAATCATCAACTAATTGTAATGAAAACGAAAGGGTTGCCTATGGCAACCCTTTTATTATCTTTAATATGTCGAAAATGAAAAAAATATTTATTTGTACAGTTTCTGTAACTGCTGTTTTGGCGTTAGTTTCATGGTGGCTTATAATAAAGTACTATTCCGGTGCGGATATTGCTAATATATATGTAGATAGTAAGCTTTATGACAGTATTGATTTAAGTAAAGTAGAAAACAGTTATACTATTGATATACAAGTCGCAGCTGATAAGCATAATATAATATTGGTTGAACAGGGGGCAATTTCAATGCAAAGTGCCGATTGTCCTGATAAACTGTGTGTTAAACAGGGAAAAATACAAAATGGTGCATATCCTATCGTGTGTTTACCGCATAAAGTCATAATATCCTTTGAAAACAATGATAAAACAGATGCTGTTTCAAGATAAAAAATAAAATTATGGACAAAATGCAATGATAAGTGTATAATATATATGTTATCATTGTATTTTTGGTTTCGGAGGCAGTTATGGAAAAGACAAAAACAAAATATCCGCATGCCGGTCACAGACAGCGTATGCGTGAACGCTATGAGAAAAATGGATTTAATGGTTGGGCAGAGCATGAAGTGCTGGAGTTTATTTTATTTGATAAAATCCCGAGAAAAGACACTAATAAAATTGCACATGATATACTTGATGAATTCGGGAGTATTGAGAATGCAATAAATTCAGATGCCGAAAAACTACAGAAAATCAAAGGGATAGGTCCCGAAACAGCTAAATACATACTTACTCAGGAGAAAATTTTCAACTATTGTAAACATAATAAGAAAACCGCTAACAGAAAATATTATGATAAGGAAAATCCTTTTGAATTTTTTAAGGGAATGTTTGAAAATTGTGCAAGAGAAGTTTTGTATATGGTGTGTCTTGATTCACGAAACAGAATAATACGAACCGATCAGATATTTGAGGGCACATTTGAAAACATTGACCTGAATGTAGGAGTTATGGTTCGTACTGCGGTAACATGTGATGCACACAAGGTTGTGCTCGCACATAATCATCCGAGTGGAATACTTGTTCCGTCAGATGCAGACATACTTGCTACAAATATAATAATTAATGCAATGTATATTGTGGGAGTTCAGGTGCTTGACCATATTATAATGACAGAAGAAGCATGTGAAAGTATATTGAAAAAACATATTAAAAAAACCATAAAATGATAAATATATACAAAAAATATGCTCACTTGTGCAACAGTTTTGTCGTTGGCGATATTGACTTTGAGCTTAGAATATGATAATATATTTAAATATAATGATATAATTGACTAATAAACCAGGGAGGCATAAAAATGGCAAAGGTTGCAATAATGGGATACGGTACCGTAGGAAGCGGTGTGTATGAGATTATTAAGAAAAATGCTGAGAAGCTTTGCATAAATACAAACGGGGAACCTGTAGGGGTGAAATATATACTTGACATCCGTGATTTTGATGACCATCCCGAAAAAGAACTTTTCACAAAGAATTTTGATGATATTAAAAATGACGCAGAAGTAAGCGTTGTAGCAGAGGTTATGGGCGGACTTCATCCTGCGTATGAATTCACAAAGAGCTTGCTTGAAAGCGGAAAAAGCGTTGTAACTTCAAATAAAGAGCTTGTAGCTACATATGGTTCGGAATTGTTGGAGCTTGCAAGAAGCAAAAATGTTAACTATCTGTTTGAGGCAAGTGTTGGCGGCGGAATTCCTATTATTCGTCCCATGCATCAGTGTCTGACAGCAAATAATATAGTAAAAATTGCCGGTATTCTTAACGGAACAACAAACTATATCCTTAATCAGATGATTAAAAACGGTAAGGATTTTGAAACTGCCCTGAAAGATGCTCAGGCAATGGGCTATGCGGAAAAGAATCCTGCGGCTGATATTGAAGGTTATGATGCATGCAGAAAAATTGCTATTCTTGCATCGCTTGCATCAGGAAAAACGATTGATTATAATGATATTGAAACAGAAGGCATTACACATATCACACTTGAAGATGTTCAGTATGCTTCACGTATGGATGCAGTTATAAAGCTTATCGGTTATGCTGAATTTATGGAAGATGGTAAGGTTTATTCAATAGTAAGTCCTATGGTTGTGAAGAATGAATGTCCGCTTTCGGGTGTTGATGATGTATTCAATGCCATTATGGTTACAGGTGACTGCCTTGGTGACGCAATGTTCTACGGTAAAGGCGCAGGTAAGCTTCCGACGGCATCGGCAGTTGTTGCAGACGTAGTAGACAGTGTTAAGCATAAGGAACGCAGCAAAAAGATTTTCTGGGAAAAACAGGATTACAGTGTTGCGGCTGAGAAGGATGCAAAAGCATTCAGATATTTTGTAAGATGTACAGATTCAGCAGAGGATATTAAGAATATCTTCGGTGATTGTGAATTTATTGATACTGTGGTAAGCGGTGAAGCGGCATTTATTACAGATGCACTTTGCGGCAGTGAAAAAGAGGAGAAGCTTAATAAGCTTTCGGGTGCAATATCCTGCATTCGGGTTTTGGATTAATGATAAAGGTTAAAGTTCCTGCTTCAAGTGCAAACATGGGCGCAGGTTTTGACTCTCTGGGAATTGCGCTGAACCTCTATAATCGTCTTGAAGTGGAGGAAATCCCTGAGGGACTTGAGGTAGAAGTAATAAATTCAAAGGGGTATGTCCCCAAAGATGAAAATAATCTGATATACAGAGCAATTATGCGAGTGTTTGAATACACTGATTATAAGGCAAAAGGCTTGCACATTGTTCAGAACAGCACTATTCCGATGACAAGAGGACTCGGAAGCAGCAGTGCGTGTATAATAGGCGGAATGCTTGCGGCGAACATCATATCAGGAAGAAAGCTTGGGTATGACGAGATTTTAAATCTTGCCGCACAGATGGAAGGACATCCGGATAATGTTGCGCCTGCTCTTTATGGCGGATTTTGTGCGTCGGTGTTTAATGGTAAACAGGTTTTTACAAGAAGCACCAAGCTTGATGCACGTATCAGATATGCAGTTATGATTCCCGATTTTTTTGTTGCTACAAAGAAATCAAGAGAGGTATTGCCTGAAACTGTTTCCTTGAAGGATGCGGCCTTTAATATATCGCATGCAACTTTGTTTCAGTCTGCGCTGATAAGCGGAAAAACAGAGCTTTTAAAGGAAGCCGTAAAGGACAGACTTCATCAGTGCTACAGAAAAGACTATATTGACGGCTTTGATAATATTGTTGAAAAAACATACGAATATGGCTCAAAAGCAACCTATCTGAGCGGCTCAGGTCCGACGATAGTTTCGGTAATTGATGAAAATTATTTTGAGTTTAATGCAAAAATGCAACAGTTTTTCAGGGAAAATTCACATGAATGGACCTGTAAGATATTATCTGTTGATAATGTAGGAGCAATTGTTTCTCAGGTGGAAAATGAATAAGAATAAAGGTATTAACAGTGCATATATGTACTGTGGTATATAAAGCGGACATAGTTCGCACTTTGTAAATGGAGGTTTGAAAAATGGGACTTATTGTACAGAAATACGGCGGTTCGTCTGTTAAAGATGCAGAACGTGTAATGAACGTTGCAACTCGTATAACTGAAGCATATAAAGCAGGCAATAACGTAGTTGTTGCAGTCTCGGCTCAGGGTGATACGACGGATGATTTGATTGAAAAAGCAAAGGAAATTAATCCTAATGCTTCAAAGCGTGAAATGGATATGTTGCTTGCTACAGGTGAGCAGATTTCAATTTCACTTCTTGCAATGGCTATAGAAAAGCTTGGTTGTCCTGTGATTTCGCTTACGGGATGGCAGGCAGGCGTAAAGACTGATACACATTATGGTGTTGCGAGAATTAAGTCAATAGACACCGAGAGAATTAAGTCTGAGCTTGACAAGAAAAGAATTGTTATTGTGGCAGGCTTCCAGGGTATAAACAAATATGACGATATTACAACGCTTGGAAGAGGTGGTTCCGATACATCAGCAGTTGCACTTGCGGCGGCTCTTCATGCGGATGTATGTGAAATATATACTGACGTTGACGGTGTCTACACTGCAGACCCGAGATTTGTAAAAAATGCATTTAAGCTCGAAGCAATTTCATATGATGAAATGCTTGAGCTTGCTTCATTGGGTGCAAATGTATTGCACAACAGAAGTGTTGAAATGGCAAAGAAATATCATGTAAAATTAGCTGTTAAATCAAGCTTAAACAAAAATGAAGGTACGTATGTCAAGGAGGTAGACCAAGTGGAAAAGATGCTCGTTAGAGGTGTTACAAGAGATAATGATGTTGCAAGAATTGCTTTGTGCGGTGTTGAAGATGCTCCGGGAAAAGCATTTACAGTGTTCAGAATGCTTGCACAAAATGGAATAAGTGTTGACCTTATAATTCAGTCAATCGGTGACGGAAAGAGCAAGGACATAAGCTTTACTGTTACAGAGGGCGAGCTTCCCAGAGTTCTTGAGCTTCTTGAAGAGCATGCAGATATTATTAAGGCTCGTGAAATCAAGTCAACAACAGATGTATCAAAGGTATCAATCGTCGGTGCAGGTATGATGAACAACACAGGTGTTGCGGCTACTATGTTTGAAGCACTTTATGATGCGCATATCAATATTAGCATGATTGCTACATCAGAAATCAAGATTTCGGTATTGGTTGCAAGAAAAGACGCTGAGGCGGCTGTTGTTGCAATTCATGACAAGTTCCTTTCATAAAAAAATATAGGTTTCACTGACCACAGGAGTTTTTTCTCTTGTGGTTTTGTGGCATAAAGGAGAAGTAATGGAAGATAAAATTATAGGCAGAAATCCTGTGCTTGAAGCGATTAAAGCAGGACGCTCCATAGATAAAATACTTATAAAAAAAGGGAAGTATGAAGGCAGTATTGTTCCCGTTGTTAAAAAGGCAAAGGAATCGGGAATAATCATTCAGGAGGTTGACAAGGTAAAGCTTGACGCACTTGCTGAGGGCGGAAATCATCAGGGAATTGTGGCATATGTCAGTCAGTATGATTATGTAAGCGTTGACGATATACTTGTAAGTGCTTCCGATAAGGGGGAGGCTCCGTTTGTTATCATTTGTGATAAAATAACCGACCCTCATAATCTTGGTGCAATCATCAGGACTGCAAATTGTGTCGGCGCTCATGGGGTTATTGTGCCTAAGCGTAACAGTGCGGGACTTAACAGCGTAGTGGCAAAAACATCTGCGGGTGCGGTTGAATATACCAGAGTCGCAAAGGTGACCAATATCGCCGAAACGATTGAAAAGCTCAAAAAGCAGGGTATGTGGATTGCGGCGGCTGATATGGATGGTCAGGAAATGTATAAAACCGATTTAAAAGGCTCTCTCGGAATTGTGGTAGGCAGTGAGGGTGAGGGCGTGAGCCGTCTTGTACGGGAAAAATGCGATTTTATTGTGAGTATTCCTATGTACGGTCAGATTAATTCACTTAATGCTTCGGTAGCGGCAGGTGTACTCATGTATGAAGCGCTAAGACAGCGTAAAAACTAAAAGGAGAGAATAAAATGAAAGCAATTGTAACTGTTGTCGGAAAGGACAGAACAGGAATTATCGCAAAGGTAAGTACAACCTTATGTGAAAATAACATTAATATAGAAGATATTTCGCAGACTATTATGCAGGATATGTTTACCATGATTATGCTTGTAAGCTTCAGTACGGCTGAAATATCAATACAGGAAATCACGGACAAGCTCAATGCAGTAGCTGAAGAAATGGGATTGTCAATCCATGTGCAGAGAGAAGAAATATTTACATCAATGCATCGTATATAGGAGGGACTTGAAGTGATAAATCCATTTGAAATTATCGAAACAATCGACATGATTGATAAGGAAAACCTTGACATCAGAACGATAACAATGGGTATTTCTCTCAAAAGCTGTGCAGGCCCTGATGTTGATGAGGTTTGTGACAAGATTTATGATAAAATCGTGTCATATGCACAGAACCTTGTAAAAACAGGAGAAGAGATTGAAAATCAGTTTGGTATTCCTATTATCAATAAGCGTATTTCGGTGACTCCGATTGCAACTTTGGTTGATTCTCTTGAGTCTCCGAATGTTGAAAAGTGTGTAAAAATAGCCAAGACTCTTGACAAGGCCGCAAAAAAATGCGGTGTAAACTTTATCGGTGGCTATAGTGCGCTTGTGCATAAGGGCTATACTAAGGGTGAAAAGGTACTTATTTCATCAATTCCCGAAGTGCTTGCATCAACGGATCTTGTGTGCTCAAGCGTAAATATCGGTACAACAAAAGCCGGTATTAACATGGATGCAGTCAAGGAAATGGGCGAAGTTGTAAAACGTGCGGCAGAGCTTACAAAATCAACCGACGGTTTTGCATGTGCAAAGCTTGTTATATTCTGTAATGCAGTTGAGGATAACCCGTTTATGGCAGGCGCTTTCCACGGCGAAGGCGAGGGCGAGTGTGTAATTAATGTCGGAGTTTCAGGCCCAGGTGTTGTTAAATGCGCTCTTGAAAAGGTAAAGGGCGAGGATTTCGGTGTGGTTGCAGAGACCATAAAGAAAACAGCCTTCAAGATTACCCGAATGGGACAGCTTGTTGCACAGGAGGCTTCAAAGCGCCTTAATGTGCCGTTTGGTATTGTTGACCTTTCTCTTGCACCCACTCCTGCAATAGGCGACAGTGTGGCATATATTCTTGAGGAGATGGGACTTGAACAGTGTGGTACTCATGGTACTACAGCGGCTCTTGCATTGCTTAACGACGCTGTGAAAAAAGGCGGAGTTATGGCATCGGGATATGTAGGCGGTCTTTCGGGAGCGTTTATTCCCGTCAGTGAGGATGCAGGCATGATTGCGGCGGCAAAATCAGGCGCACTTTGCCTTGAAAAGCTTGAAGCAATGACTTGCGTATGCTCGGTAGGTCTTGATATGATAGTAGTTCCGGGAGATACTCCCGCAACTACTATTTCGGCTATAATTGCCGACGAAGCTGCTATCGGAATGGTAAATACAAAAACAACCGCAGTCCGTATAATTCCGGCTCCCGGTAAAAATACGGGTGATGTGGTTGAATTCGGGGGACTTTTGGGAACAGGGCCTGTAATGCCGGTTAAAGAGTATTCAAGTGCGCAGTTTATAAACAGAGGCGGAAGAATACCTGCACCGTTGCAGAGCCTTAAAAACTAATATATCCTAAAGGAGATAAAAACATGAGTAACAAAATTTTGCCGGTAACTCTTCTTACAGGTTATCTTGGCGCAGGAAAAACAACATTATTAAATCACATCCTTGCAAATCAGGAAGGATATAAGGTTGCGGTTATTGTAAATGATATAGGCGAGGTTAATATAGATGCTTCTCTGATTCAGAACGGCGGCGTAGTGACAGAAAATGACGACAGCCTTGTTCCGCTTACTAACGGATGTATCTGCTGTACATTGAAGGTTGACCTCATGAAGCAGATTATAGAGCTTGCGCAGAGCGGAAAGTTTGATTATATACTGATTGAAGCAAGCGGTATATGTGAGCCTATGCCGATTGTTCAGACAATAACAATGCTTGACGGAACATCAGGTGATCCTTCAATTCCGACTGTATGCAGACTTGACTGTATTATAACTGTTGTGGACGCATGCAGACTTGTTGATGAATTTGCAGGCGGAAACAAGCTTCTTGAAGAAAATCTTGAAGAAGAGGATATTGAAAACCTTCTTATTCAGCAGATAGAGTTCTGTACTAAAATTGTTATTAATAAGGTTGACGAAGTAAGCGAAGATGAGCTTAATAATGTCAAGGCTGTTATAAAGACTCTTCAGCCGAAAGCAAAGATTATTGAAACCAATTATGCAAAGGTTGAAATGTCGGATGTGCTAAGTACAAATGAGTTTGAATTTGAAACAGCGGTGGCTTCAGCAGGCTGGATTCAGGAATTTGAAAAAGAAACTCATGAGCATGAAGAACACCATCATCATGACCATGACGAAGAGTGCGAGTGTCATCACCATCATGACCATGATGAAGAGTGCGAGTGCCATCATCACCATGACCATGACGAAGAATGTGAATGTCACCACCACCATCACCATCATGAGCATGGTGAATGCAGTTGTGGTTGTCATCACGACCATAATCATACCGAAGAATACGGTATTGGCTCGTTTGTTTATCACAGACGTAAGCCGTTTGATATGAACAAGCTTGAAAAATGGCTTGAAAATTTCCCCAAAGAGGTTATCCGCTGCAAAGGTCTTGTATGGGCTCAGGATGACAATAATATGTCGTATGTATTTGAACAGGCAGGCAGACAAATTCAGATGTATGAAAACGGAAGATGGTATGCATCTGCTTCCGAAAAACAGCTTGCGCAGTTCTTAAAACAGGATCCCGACCTTAAGAAGGACTGGGATGAAAAAGCAGGCGACAGAATGATAAAGCTTGTATTTATCGGTAAAAACATGAACAAGCATGAAATCTGTGATGGACTTGACGAATGTCTGGGCGAAATGATGTAAATGAAAATACGGCTGTAAAGTAATTTCTTACTTTGCAGCCGTATTCATTTTAGAAAAATCTAAAAGTGTAAAAAGATGAATTATTTCATGCTGTTTTCGTAAGCTTCGATCATCTTTTTAACCATCTGACCACCGATTGAACCTGCCTGCTTTGCAGTAAGGTCACCGTTGTAGCCCTGCTTTAATGTTACGCCGACTTCACCGGCTGCTTCCATCTTGAATTTTTCCATAGCTTGTCTTGCTTCGGGTACTGTCATTTTTCTTCCCTCCTGAAATCATAGTCCTGAATCTATCTAAAATTGTGTCGAATTAAATCGACTACACTACTATTTTGCACAGGCATATAAATTATATTCTGTGTAATTTTTACCTGTTATTTTTGAGGTTTATGTGATATAATTATAAATACATGTAAAAGGAGCATTTAAAATGAAAGAGCTTATAAAAATTACGGAATATAATTTAAAAGGAAAATTACCTGATCCGTTTGTGTTTGATGACGGTTCAAGAGTTGAAAATTATAGTGACTGGGAAAAACGTAAAAAAGAAATTTATAAAACAGCGGTTGAGCTTCAATATGGTGGAGTTTTACCTGAGCCTGAGGTTTTAAAGGTTGAACCGCTCTATATTACCAATAAAAAAGGCTTATGTACATACAGAATTACTACGGGTAAAAAAGATAAAACCGTATCGTTTAATATGGTGGTATTTAAAGCCTCGCTTAAAGGAAAGCATCCGACTGTTGTTACGGGCGATTTATGTTTTCCGTATGCTTTTGACACTAAATATACAGAGGTTTTTTATGATAATGGAATAAATCTTGTTTTATTTAACAGAACAGATTTGTTCCCTGATATTGCGCAGTATAATATTGATGAAGCAACCAATGAGGGGACGAATGAATGTGATGAGGCGGCAAAAACGCTCGAAATGCTTGAAGAGGGAAAGTGCTGCGGTCCACTGGCTGAAATTTATCCTGAATGTACCTTTGGTGCTGTTTCAGCATGGGCGTGGGGATATTCGAGGTGTGTTGATGCGCTTGAATATTTAGGAATTGCTGACATGGACTGTATTGCATTTACGGGTCATTCGAGAGGTGCCAAAACAGCTATGCTTGCAGGTGTTCTTGATGAAAGAGCTGCAATTGTTAATCCTAATGCAACATGCGCAGGCGGTTGTAGCTGTTACAGACTTGATATTAAAGCAATAATCGAGGACGGGGTCACTGAAAAAGAGAGTGAACCTATTTCAAATATTTTCAGACATTTTCCGATGTGGATGGGTCAGGGAATGAGAGAGTATATTGATCGTGAAGATAAATTACCTTTTGATTCGCATTATCTGAAGGCTCTTGTGGCGCCTCGTGTGCTGTTTGTCTCAGAGGCGGCAAGTGATATTATGGCAAATCCTGTTGGTTCATGGCAAACTAATGAAGCGGCAAGTGAGGTCTATAAATTTTTAGGTGTGAAAGAAAATCTTTTGTGGTATTTCAGAAGCGGTACGCATGCGCAAACTATTGAGGATATTACTCAGCTTGTAAATGTTATAAAGCACTATAAGTCAGGCGAACCGCTGAATGACAAATTTTTCAAAACGCCGTTTAAGAAGCCTGAGCTTGCATTTGACTGGCGTGCTCCTGAAGTGAAGGATTAAGCAAAGTGCGGAGGTTGGAAATTTGGGTGCATTAGTTTTAGAGGGCGGAACATTCAGACCGATATTTTCAAGCGGTGTTATGGATGCCTTGCTCGATTACGATATAGAATTTCCTTACATAATCGGTGTTTCGGCAGGAATAACCGACGGAGTTTCTTATGTTTCAAAACAGAAAAAACGCAATTATGACATACTTGTAAATCACAGACACGATAAGCGTTATGTGGGGATTAGAAACTATTTTACGGATAAAAGTCTTTTCGGACTGAAGTTTGCATATGAAAGAATCCCTGATGAGTTGTATCCCTTTGACTGGGAAACGTTTCTTAACAGTAAAACTACCATAAAGATAGGTGTTACAAATGCAAAAACCGGTAAAGCCGAGTACCACGACGGTCAGAAAACGGAAAGGAAGAATCTGATTTTACGTGCGACATGTGCCATTCCGCTTGTGTTTCCGGTTATAAAGGTAAACGGCGGCGAGTATTACGACGGGGGAATATGTGACCCTATTCCGGTAAGGCAGGCACAAAACGACGGCAACGAAAAAATGCTTATTGTGCTTACACGCACAAAGGGATATAAAAAAGACCTTTCAAAGGCGAATGTTTTTGCCGCAAAGGTACTCGGGAGGAAATATCCGAAGCTTGTAAAGCCGCTTCTTGAGAGACATAATATTTATAATGAAGAGGTTGAATACTGCGAACAGCTTGAGAGGGAAGGAAAAGCGCTTATTTTACGTCCTGATGAAAGTGTGCAGGTTGACTCGTTTGAAAAGGATATTGAAAAAATAAAACGAGTTTATCAGTATGGATATGACCTTGCGGTGGAAAATATTGATGCAATAAGGGAAATAGCAAATCATAAGGGCTGTGGGGATGCATTTTTATGCATCCCCTTTTGGGTTTATTCGGTTATAATAGGTGTTTTATAGTATGCATTTTCCATACATACATCAAGCTTGGGAACACCAAGGATTTCGGGTGTTTTTTTGTTGATACATGCAATATAGTTTTTGTACATATCTTCATAAGTCATATCACGTCTTGTAATTGATGCGGGAGCCTTAAGTCCGAGCTCATACATCCACGGTCCGCAGTAATTTACTTCTTCAAGTGCGTTTACAAGCTCAACCCAGTTGATTTTACCCTCGTACGGCATCCAGTGACGTTCGTTTGTAAATTCATAGTCCGATACGTGAAGTGTAATTATCTTTGAACCAAGCTTTCTCACAAAATCAACGTTTCTTTCTGTGAGAAGGTGGTTGGTGTCAAAGCAGACACGCAGATTTTCATCGGCACTGATAAGGTCTTCAATTTCTGCCGCACAATTTCCTAAACATGTTCTTGGCAAATCTTCAACTGCAACAGTTGAGCCGCACGCCTTGGCAACCTGTGCAAGCTGTGCGAGTGAATCCTTTGCTATTTTGATTTTTTCTGCTCGTTCAGCATCGCTGTTGGGTTCTGCACTCGGATGTACTACCATAACCTTTGCGCCTATTTCCGATGAACGCTTTATGTATTCGGAAAGCTGGTCGAGTGTGTATTTTCTCTTGTCCTTATCAAGTGCTGCAATATCTATTTTTTCAAACGGAGCAAAGGGAAGATGGAATGACCAGATTTCAACTCCTGTATCAGCCGATGCCTGCTTTACGGCTTTCCAGTCGATGCATTCTTTTTCGGCTGATGTGAGTGACATCTCAATCATGTCAACATTGCTCTTTGCAAGGTTTTCAAAAACACTACGCTCAAGGGTAGTTGAAATCCCACATGATATTCCCAGTTTCCAGTCAGTTGCTTTCATATATGATCACCTCATTGTTTTTTTGTTAGTGAAAGTATATCACAATAATATTAAAAATGCAATGTTTTAGCATAAAATGATACTTGAGGATATTTTTTGATACTTGATTTGACATATAGGTAATGATAAAATTATAGTGTAGACTTGCGAAGGGAGTTGTTTAAGAGATGACTATTAATGAAACTTTAGAAAATTTGATTAAAGTAAACGACAGATTTCTGAAAGAAGAACCGCAAAAGACTCAACAAAGATGGAACACAGCGTGTTATTTCAGAGGCTGTCTTGAAGCATATAAAATTACAGGAAAGAAAGAATACCTTGATACTGTTGTTGAATGGTGTGAAAATAATAACTGGT
>JAXJRQ010000177.1:0-7208 GCA_036310525.1 Clostridia bacterium | reverse complement strand
TGCAAAATGTATATGCAAAAGCATAATCGGAGCGGAAGGCTCCTTTGTGTAAAGGGAGCTGGCGCCGAAGGCGACTGAGGGATTGTGTAATCAGAACGAATGTAAAATCATCCCTACAAATTGTAATTTATTTGCCACTCAAAAGAACGCCCAGAAGCCAAGAAATCCTATAACAAAGCTGAACAAAATCAGTTGTATACAAAACATAACAGGTACGCTGACATTAAATTTTTTATCTTTTGTTTTATGTGAAAAAATAAGCATACCAAGAAGACTTCCTGCACCGCCGCCCCATGCACACAGCTTAATAAGGGTGCGTTCAGGAATTCTTTGTTTTCTTAATCGTGCGTATCTTTTATCAAGACCGTACAATATAAATGCCCATATATTTATAATTATAATATATATTGCCGCCGCAAGGAAAATAACCCTGTTGACGGTTGTATTTGAAAAAATCTTCATCATGGTCGGTGATGAGGGTAAATCTATATTCTGAAGCCAAAGGCTGACATAGCCCGACAATTCCTGTATCCAGCTTCCGAATGCCTGAAGGCAAAGATATAAAATCTGACCGATTGACTGCATTATCTGATGTATGTCCATTACGACTACCTCTTTAATTATTTTTACTGAACAATTATACTATAATTCGATTTTTATGTCAACTGAAATATTTCAGATTACCTTATGAAAGGTCGTGAAATTACATGTTCAGAGGAATGAAGCTTTGCAGACGTGAGGTTATAAATATAATAAACGCCGAAAGACTGGGGTTTGTCAGTGATGTGGAAATCAACGAAAAAACAGGTAACATAGATGCAATAATCGTACCGAAAAAAGGTCAGATTTTTGCCCGTTTTTTTGGTAAAGGTGAGCTTGTAATACCATGGAAAAATGTTGAGGTTATGGGAAAAGAGGTTATACTTGTAAGGTTTAGCGAATTTGATAAAAAACAAATAAGCGAAGGTTTATGACCTCCGCTTATTTGTTTTTAAACAATTCTGTTTCGTTTTTCGTTTGAGTTGAAAAATGCATCTATATTTTTCCCTACCTCGCTTATACAGCGATTTCTTGCTTCAAATGTTCCCCATGCCATATGCGGCGTGAAAATAACATTATCATATTCAAGCAGACGATTATACGGACTGTCACTGCTAAGCGGTTCAGTTGAATAAACATCTATGCCTATTGCACCTATATCACCGTTTATAACAGCATTTGTGAGCGCTTCTTCATCAACCACCGCACCCCTTGCCACATTTACAACAACCGCCGTTTTCTTCATAAGCGAAATATGCTCTTTGTCAATTAATTTTTCAGTATCCGCATTAAGCGGGAGATGTATGCTTATTATATCAGCTCTTTTGCATAAATCATCTAAATCGGTATACTCAAAATCATCTCTTCGGGTACGGTTATAGGCAATCACATGCGCACCCATAGTCTCAGCAATCTGCGCTGTTTTTCTGCCGATATTACCCATACCGACTACTCCCCATGTCATACCATTAATTTCATGAAAAACCGGAGTAAGGCAGTTTTGTACTCCGCTCTTTGTATAGCTTCCGTCTTTTACATATTTATCCGAAACACCCAAATGCATAACAAGCGACAGCACCAGTGCAACAGTAAGCTGTGCAACAGAATCTGTCGAATATCCTTTTACATTACACACAGCAATTGAATGTTCTCTGCAATAATCAAGGTCAATATTATCAAACCCCGTTGCGGTTATACAAATAAGCTTCAGATTTTTCGCACATGAAAGATTCCCCTCGTTTAATTTAACCTTATTAACGATAATTACTTCTGCGTCCTTTATATTGTCACATACCTTTTCGGCTGGTGTCATATTATGCACCGTCAGAGCACCAAGACTTCTTATACATTCAAAATCAATATCATTTCCCAGCGTTGCGGCATCAAGCATTACTATATTCACAACAATATCCCCTTTTATTCAACCGTAAGCAAATCCGTGAGTGTTTCCCACAATTCAGGATGAGCTTTTTTCAAATTCATCGGCATAAAATCAGCATTAACAAAGCCGTGCGCTGTTCTTCCCTCACTCATAAGCTTCATTTGAGGAAGCTTATACACCTCATATTTAAACTCACATCTTGCGACACTTAATTTCACAAGCTTGCATTTTACAATAACTTCATCTTCATATTTTAAGCCGTAATAATATTTTGCATTTGTTTCGGTAAGCGGCAATAAAACGCCCATTTCCTCCATTTTGCTGTAGGTCATACCGCTTTTTTTGATAAAATCTGTACGTGCAACTTCAAACCACGGATAATATCTCGAATGATGAACAATTCCCATCATATCGGTTTCCGCATATCTTACGGTCAGCTTTGTCTCACTTACGTATGACATATTAATCTTCCTTTCCGATTACTCACCAATCACTTCGGTACCCGAGAATACAAGACCCTTTGCGCCGTCAATGGTTACAGTGGTGCCGCTCTTTAAAATCTTCGTTGCACTTACAGCCTCGGTAATTACAGGAATATCAAGAGCCGCAGCAAGAACCATTGCATTGCTTGAATTTCCGCTTTCCTCACTGATTATACCCGAAGCACGCTTAATTATCGGTACCATTTCCATTGTAACCTTATCAGTTACAAGAATGTCACCCTCTTTGAAATTCACTCTTAAGGTCTCCATATCCTTTGCAATACACACATTTGCAGTTTTGTTAAGCTTTGTAACACCGTTTCCGCTTACAAGAATATGTCCGACAAGATGTACCTTCATAATGTTTGTTGTACCCGATATTCCTATCGGTGCTCCGCCCGTGATTACAACCAAATCGCCATCCTTTACAAGTCCCGTAGCCTGAGCGCACTCAACTGCATGGTCAAACAATTCGTCGGTATTGGCTCTTTCCTCACTCATAATCGGTATTACACCCCACGAGAGATTAAGCTGACGTCTTGCCTTGGTGCTTAGTGTGGGAGCAATTATTGTGCAGGCAGGTCTGAATCTTGAAATCTGTCTTGCAGTAATTCCCGAATATGTCAGTACAATAATAGCTGCCGCCTGCAAATCATGCGCAGTTGTACATGTAGCGTGGCTGATTGCGTTTGAAACATCCATTCGTGAATCAAAATTCATTTGGTCAAGACGTTTTACGTAGTCAATATCATTTTCAGTTCTTTCCGCAATTGATGCCATTGTTTTTACAGCTTCAACGGGATATTTTCCAACCGCTGTTTCACCAGAAAGCATTATTGCACTTGTGCCGTCATAAATGGCATTTGCAACGTCGGTTGTTTCCGCACGTGTAGGACGTGGATTACGAATCATCGAATCAAGCATCTGAGTTGCAGTTATAACAACCTTTCCCGCACGGTATGTTTTCTTTATAAGCTGTTTCTGGATAACGGGTAAATCCTGCATATCAATCTCAACGCCCATGTCACCTCTTGCGACCATTACACCTCTTGACACACGGATAATATCATCAATATTCTGAACACCTTCTGCATTTTCAATCTTTGCAATAATGCCTATATCTGAATTGTGCTTATCGAGAATCTGCTTAATCTCAAGTACATCATCCGCACAGCGCACAAATGAAGCTGCAATAAAATCAAAGTCATTCTCTATACCAAAAACTATATCTTCTCTGTCCTTTTTGCTCATATACGGCATGGACAAAGACACATTCGGCACATTTACGCCCTTTTTATTTGAAACGACGCCGCCGTTTTTTATTTCGCATATAATTTTATCACTCTTTAAAGACAAAACTTCAAGCTCAATGAGTCCGTCATCAATCAGGATACTGTTTCCGGCACGTACATCACGAGGCAGGTCCTTATACGTGATAGAAACCTGAGTTTCATCACCTTCAACATCCTCTGTACAAAGAGTGAATTTATTTCCTTCCTTAAGCTCTGCTTTTCCCTCTTTGAAATCCTTTATTCTGATTTCAGGACCTTTTGTATCAAGCAGTATCGCAACCGGCAAATCCAGTTCATCACGCACTTTTTTAATTCTGTTTACTGTTTTTAAAGCTTCCCCGTGCGTGCCGTGCGAAAAATTAATTCTCGCAACATCCATGCCTGCAAGCATGAGCTGTTTTAAAGTCTCTTCATTGTCCGAAGCCGGACCTATTGTACATATAATTTTTGTCTTTCTCATAGTTGTTTACCCGCAGCCTTTCTGTTGTTTGCATCCATCCGTATATAATCTTTGTTATTTTTATGACAAAAGGGCTGTAGTACAGCCCCTTTACATTATATAGATAATTTTTCAACTAACTTAACCAAATCTTCTGATAAAGTCTTCTTCATGCTGAGACCTTCAGCAATATCGACATCTTCAATTCTGTTTTCATTCATTCTGACAATTCTGTTCTGCTTGCCTTCAAGTAACAGCTCTACAGCTCTTGCACCCATTGCACTTGCCATAACTCTGTCCCTTACAGTCGGCTTACCGCCTCTCTGAACATGTCCGAGAATTGTAGCACGTGTTTCTATACCTGTTTTTTCTTCAATGGTCTTAGCCATTTCTATAACTCCGCCGACACCTTCAGCAACAATGATGATTGTATGTCTCTTGCCTCTTGCCTTTGAGTCAAGAACAACACGCAAAACATCCTCATCAAAGCTCCATTCCTTTTCAGGAAGAAGAACTACTTCAGCACCACATGCAATACCTGCTTCAAGCGCAATATAACCTGCATTTCTGCCCATTACTTCAATAACCGAGCAACGGTTATGACTTGTAGATGTATCTCTGATTTTATCAACAGCATCAACAACAGTATTAAGACATGTGTCATAGCCTATGGTATATTCCGAGCAATTGATGTCATTATCAATTGTACCGGGCATTGCAATTGTAGGCAGACCCACCTTGCAAAGATCCATAGCACCTCTGAAAGAACCATCTCCGCCAATAACAATAAGTCCGTCAAGACCTGCTTTTTTAGCTGTTTCATAAGCCTTATTCACACCCTCGGCTGTCTTAAATTCAAGACAACGTGCAGTTTGTAAGAATGTACCGCCTCTCTGAAGAGTTTCAGAAACAGATCTTGCTGTCATTTTTTCCATATCATTCTCAATAAGACCTACATAGCCCTGCTTAACACCATACACTTCAAGACCGTAGTATGTCCCCGCTCTTACAACCGCTCTGATTGCTGCGTTCATTCCGGGGGCATCGCCGCCACTTGTTAATACACCAATCTTTTTTACATTTCTTGTATTCATAATACAAAACCTCCCATATGCTTAAAATAATTCATTATCAATAATAATATTCTGAGCCATTTCCACCTCAGGCTGGGGTACCAGCACCTCAAAACCCTGACGTCCACCGCTGTTGCCTAATCTGCGCATACGCGCCATAACTGATGCCGTCCTGAGAACTTCAACGAGCTTTTTTGCTGTCTGTGCCTCCTGAGACACATATACTGTCAACCACATATCATTCCCTCATATCCAAGATTACAAACTTTACCATTCAAATTTTACTCTTATTAAGTAATTATATCCTATTTTATAATAAAATGCAAGTATAGTTTGTTTAAAATTTAACAGACTGTTAACTCAATATTTTGTATATTTTCACTATTTAATTCTGACATTGTCATCACCGAATATTCTTTTTAAATCATTCAGTGCCGCCACAGTATTGTTAAACCATAGCCTTTTAGGCACCGCTGTTACCTTCTGAGTATCTTCAAAGAACAATCGCACCTCCATATCTCCCTGATACGGTGCAAGGCTTTCACGCACCAATTCAAGATTTTCATCACTTCTTGTATTAAGCTTGATATACAAAATGGGTTTTGACACATTCTTTGCAAGTGCTTCCTCAAGCGGTTCAACACTTTCACATATAAGCTTCGGTGCTTCGTCCTCACGTATAGACACACGTCCTTTCACGGCGACAACCGTATTTTCCTGAATGTACGGCGAATACTGTGCAAGAATCTTTGGGAATACAACACATTCCACACTTCCGTATGCATCCTCAAGCGTTACAAAAGCCATCTGTGCATTTGAGCGTGTGGTTTTGTTTTGTCTTGCTTCAACGGAAGCACATATAACAACAGTATCGTTATCCTGTATACCGCCGCTTACTACATGATACATTCCATGCTCGTCCTTTGTGACAGATTCAAGAATATCACCTATATTATGCTTAGATATTTTCTTCACCTTGTCCATATATTCTTCCATAGGATGACCCGTAAAATACATACCCGTGGATTCCTTTTCATGGCGCAGAAGGGTGCGTCTGTCAAGTTCTTCAATATCGGGAAGCTCCATTTCGCTATGTTCCTCTGAAACTGTTTCAAACAGCGACATCTGACCTCTGACATTATCCCTTGAATCCCTCAGAGCCCCGTCAAGCGCACGTTCATAAACAGCTAAAAGCTGTGAACGCTTTACGCCCATTGAATCAAATGCGCCGCTGTAAATAAGTCCTTCAAGAGCACGCTTATTCATATCCTCACCCGACATACGGTCAATAAAGTCAGAAAAATTCTTAAATTTTCCGTTTCGCTCACGCTCACACACAAGCCTTTGAATTAAGGCACGTCCGACATTTTTAACCGCCGACAAACCAAATCTTATTCCACTTCCTTCAACCGTAAAAGTGTCCTCACTTTTGTTAACATCGGGCGGAAGTCTGTCAATGCCCATTTCACGGCAGTTTTCGATATAATGATTAATCTTGTCCGTATCATCAACGCTTGAAATAAGCGAAGCCATAAACTCAATCGGATAAAATGTTTTTAAGTATGCAGTCTGATACGCCACAAATGCATATGCCGCCGCATGAGATTTATTGAACGCATAGCTCGCAAAATCATTTATTTCATCAAAAATCGCAATAGCGGTTTTTTCGTCAATTCCGTTAGCTATACAGCCTTTAATCGAACCATCTTCAGAGCCGTAAATAAAGTTTTTACGTTCAATCTGCATCTGGTCAACTTTCTTTTTACTGATAATTCTTCTGAGCTGATCCGCCTTACCAAGCGAATACCCTGCAAGTACACGCACAATTTCAAGCACCTGTTCCTGATAAACCATACAGCCGTAGGTGACAATTAATATGCCCTCAAGAAGCGGATGGCGATATGTGACCTTATCGGGATTTTTCTTGTTATGAATATATCGTGGAATCTGATCCATAGGTCCCGGACGATAGAGCGAAATTCCGGCGATAACGTCTTCAAT
>JAXJRQ010000176.1:0-1595 GCA_036310525.1 Clostridia bacterium | reverse complement strand
GATGAGAGGATACGAGGTTTTTGTTGAGAAGCCCGCTGGAAGCGGCAGGGTAAAAAGCAAAAGGCAAGCGCCCCTTGCCTTTTGCTTTTGCGTGTGATATACTATTTACATTATTTTACAGTTCGCTAAAATATCACACAGGGAGATAATCCACATGAAAAAAATTATTTTTTTACTGTGCATGGTTTTAACGCTTTCCGCTTGCGGCAAGGTGGAGGTTACCATGCAGGAAATTTATGATGCTGTCCAGACCGAAGCTATGCTCAAAAACCACGAAAACGTATTTATTCGGGATGAATTGGACGGCAAAATTTGGATGGAAAGATATCTGACCAAAGAGTATATTTGTGAACATTTCATCGATGAAGAATTAGATTATGCAGAACTCATGACAGACGCCGCAAGATATGTCTATAGCAGCGGTGACTATCTGCGCTATTTGTACATTGCTCCCGACGGCGTAACCAATGATTTTGCAAGCGAGCGTGCAGAAACTTATGTGTCAGTTATTTTGGGCGAGGAGACCTTAGACGAAACTATTGAGTCTGTAAGCAAAAAAGACGGCCGTATTACCGTAACAAGTGTCTTGAGCAGTAAAAACCTTGAGACTTTTGCTGAGGTCGGCGTGACAGCCGGTAAGTTTGGATATGTGCTGGACGCAAAAAGTCGTGAAATTATTTCCCTCACCGGCGATTATACCTACGATAATGGTGAAACCCATCATATGGCATCGGAAGTTATCTATGACGCAGAAGCACCCGAAATGGTCAAAACTTTCCTGAAATACGATAGCCAGACAGAAAACCTGCGCAATGTCACGGTTGTTACTAACCCCGGAACCGAAAAGGAAGTGAGCCAGAATCTCCAGATTCCCAAGGGACTGGTCATTGGTTTCACTTGGGATGATGCCTTTGAAGATAAGGTTGGACTGTACATTGATGCTGCCTGCACAGAAAGCTACGATGCTTATGCGAATACCGATTCCGACCTGACTATCTATATAGTATGGAACGTCTAAAATAATGCGAAACAGCCACACACTTTCAAAGTGCGTGGCTGTTTTATGCCCGAAAATGTTGTTCCGAGTTGTCGGGATAAAAGCAGCATGGGGAAAACCTTGTCCAATTGTTGAAAAATGAAAAATACGATGGTATAATTTACATACGAAAATGAAACTACAATGCGAGGTGCGGATATGAAAAATAAGCTGCGATTATCGGTTTTGGCTGTAATGTTGTGCGCTGTTTTGCTCACAGCCTGCGGAAAAGAAGCAGCAACCAATGAGGTTGCGCAGGATCGGGACTGTATATATCAGGTGTCCCTTTTGCAGGGTTTGACCTTTGGCGATTATTACGGCAGTATAACTGTAGAAGAATTAGAAAAAAATGGCGACACCGGCATCGGTACCTTCAACCGTTTAAATGGTGAGCTCATTATGATAGACGGTGAGACCTACCGTGCGGCAGGAGATGGTAGCGTTGAGCTTGTTTCCGATGAGGAGACGATTCCCTTTTCCGTTGTTACTTATTTCGACACGGACGAAACAAGAAATCTCAAGGAAATCCGAAGCTATGAAGCGCTTTGCGAAGCGCTGG
>JAXJRQ010000175.1:0-1922 GCA_036310525.1 Clostridia bacterium | reverse complement strand
TTGCTTTTGTTGCCACAAGCTCATTTTCTTCTGTATTGCAGACAGGTATGAGTGAGGTTCAGACAAATAAAACCATTGAAATGAGCCTTTCTGATGTTTATCAGGACATCCTGGATGAGTCAAACAGTAATCTGCTAAAAAAGACTGAAAGCATAAAAGAAGAATACTTAGGTGGCGCAACCCTTTTATCACTTGCTTCAAAATATAATGTCATTGAAGTCAACATCATTGATGAAAAAGGCATAATTTGCGATTCCAATGTGGAAGAGTATATCGGCTATGATATGGCAAGCGGAGAACAGTCAAACGAATTTGTAACTGCACTTTTAAAAGGCAGCGAGTCACAGTATATTCAGGACTACAGACCTACCTCTTATGATGATATTACTTTCAGAAAATATGGAGCAATTGCATTGCCTGACGGTGGATTTATTCAAGTTGGTTACGACAGTACGCAGTTCAGAGCCGATATTGACAAGTATGTGAAAACAGTATCAAAAAATCGACATGTGGGCAACTCAGGATTTGTTGCAATCTGTGATGAAAACTTCAATCTTGTAACATACAGAAGCGATTTTGAAGGAGCAGGGCTGCAGAAAATCGGTATAATATTTGATCCTGAAACTGTCTCGGAAGGTGAAATTTTTGAGTCAGTAGTCTACGACAAAGAATACCTTTGCTCATATCGATTTGTAGAAGGATACTACATTGTTGGCGCTATGCCGAAGTTCGAAGCAATGTTTATGAAAGAGGTTTCGGTGTATGTAAATACATTCATGGAAATCCTCATATTTGCTGCTTTGTTTGTTCTTATTTATTTCCTGATAAAGAAAATTATCATCGACAACTTAAGGAAAATAAACAAAGGACTTGGCGAGATAACCAACGGAAATCTTAATGTTACCGTTGATGTTCGTTCCAATGAAGAATTTGCATCGCTTTCCGATGACATCAATCAGACGGTTGGCACGCTAAAAAGGTATATCAAGGAAGCTGCAGCAAGAATAGACAAGGAACTTGAATTTGCAAAGCAGATTCAGTATTCTTCACTTCCGACAGTTTTCCCGAAAAGTAATTCTTTCAGACTTTATGCCGAAATGATAACTGCAAAGGAAGTCGGTGGAGATTTTTACGACTTTTATATGCTGAATGATGGGGCTATCGCTTTTCTTGTTGCGGATGTATCGGGTAAAGGTATTCCTGCGGCTATGTTTATGATGAGAGCGAAAACGGTTATCAGAGATTTGGCAGAACGAGGACTTGAACCTGATGAGATATTTACCATTGCAAACGGAAAGCTCTGCGAAAATAACGATGCAGGAATGTTTGTAACGGCGTGGCTTGGTATTTTGGATACAAAGACAGGGATTATGAAGTTTGCAAATGCAGGACATAACCCGCCACTCTTCAAACGAAATGGCGAAAAGTTTGAGTATATGAAAGCTCGAAGCGGAATGCTTCTTGCAGGTATGGAGGGCATTAAGTACCGCAAAAACGAACTGCAGCTTACACCGGGCGATAAACTTTATCTGTACACGGATGGTGTCACCGAAGCCACGGATAACGACACCCGGCTATACGGAGAACAAAGACTTTTAGACTTTGTAAATTCACTTGAAAAAACTGAACCTGAGATCCTTTGCAAGCTCATAAAGGAAGATGTTGATAAATTTGTGGGTACGGCGCCGCAGTTCGACGATATTACAATGCTTGCAATGAATTTTGATGCAATACTCGGTGACGAAAGTATTTCAGTTGTACCGGATAGTGATTCTCGCGTGGCTGTTGGTGCATTTGCAGATTCACTTTCTGCAAAGCTTGAAATTGTACCGAAAATTGCAAACAAAATCAATATAGTGTTTGATGAAATTTATGCAAACATTGTAAATTACAGCAAGGCAACCCTTGTTAGCGTTTTCTAC
>JAXJRQ010000174.1:0-7130 GCA_036310525.1 Clostridia bacterium | reverse complement strand
TGGGAACACCTTGTGCAATGCTCGGTTTAGTTTAGGAAGGAGAATCAGAATAAAATGAAAAAACAAACCGAAAGCATAGAAAAAATTACCGCCCTCTATTGCAGACTCTCACAAGATGACGGCATAGACGGCGAAAGCAACAGTATATCTAACCAAAAGGAAATCCTGATGCAATATGCAAAGCAACATAAATTGCCGAACCCTCGTTTCTTTGTGGATGATGGTATTTCAGGCACTACCTTTGAAAGAAACGGTTTCAAAGAAATGCAAGCACTCGCAGAAGCAGGCCAGGTGGCAACAATCGTTGTAAAAGATTTATCTCGTTTTGGCAGAAACTATCTTGAGGTCGGCAAGTATCTCGAAATCACATACCCTACGCTCGGTATAAGGTTTATTGCCATTCAGGAAAATGTAGATACCTCTCAAAGTGGTGGTACAGAAATGATGCCATTCCATAACATTTTTAATGAATGGTATGCTGCACAAACAAGTAAGAAAATCCGTGCCGTATGGAGGTCTAAATCTGATAAAGGTGAGAGAGTTTCATCAGCAGTTCCTTATGGATATATGAAATCGCCGGATGATTCAAAACAATGGATAATTGACGATGCTGTTGCAGACAATGTTCGATATATCTTCAAACTATGTCTTGAAGGTCTTGGACCAACCAAAATTGCGAGAAGGCTTGAACGAGAAAAGATTATGACACCTACCGCATATTATTTATCCGTTGGCAGACCAACATCAAACAAATTGCAAAAAGGGATTTACCAATGGTCAGAAAATAGCGTGAATCATATTTTGGAAAACATACAATACACAGGATGCACGGTTAATTTCAAGACATCGGTACTAAGTTATAAAGTCCATAAGACAATTTATAATGATAAAAACGATTGGCAGATTATTCCGAATACTCAGGAGGCGATAATTGATGAAGATACATGGAACAGAGTTCAGGAGTTGAAGAAACACAGAAGGAGAAATACTGTGACAGGAAGAACAAGTTTGTTTTCAGGACTTGCATATTGTGCAGACTGCGGCTCAAAACTCTATTTTTGCGCTTCAAAAAGCATTGATAAAGATGCCGAATTTTTCAGGTGTTCACAATATAAGGACAACAGAGGCAAATGCACAATACACTTTATCCGAAATGTTGTGCTTGAAGAATTGGTTTTGACTGCAATAAAGAATGTAGCTGAATACATAAGTCAGTTCGAGCCGGTATTCCTATATTTGTTTGCAAAGCAGCACAAATTGAGCAAACAACACAATTTGAAAATTGCAAAGCAGAATCTTGAACAATCCAAAATGCGAATCGCAGAAATTGACCGAGTGCTTACAAAACTTTATGAGGATAATGCTCTTGGGAAAATATCTGATGAGCGATTTGAGAGATTATCATCGACTTATGAGATTGAGCAAAAAGAACTTTTTGCTGCTATTTCACAAGCGGAGAAGGATATTGAGGAAGCTGAACAAGAGAATGTTGATTTAAAGGTTTTTCTGCAAACAATAAGGCAATGTACCGATTTAAAAGAACTTACACCGACTATCGTAAACACTTTGATAAAAAGAATAGATGTCCATAACCCTGACGAAAAATTTAAACATCGCAGAGTTAAAATAGACATCTACTTTACTGCAGTAGGGCTAATCAGCATTCCAGATGAAAAAGAACTACTTGCTTTAATGGATGAAATACGTAATGAAAAAAGTGCGTAAAAAATGGACTAAGCGGTGTAACCGCAATAGTTACACCGCTTATTTTTTAAATGTCCTTAGCAACCCGACGCTTTGGCGGTGGGCGTTATTTTTTTATGGAAATTACTAAAAGTAACAGAATAATCATAAATGAAATTATGTATTCATTATCCATAGCAACCACCTCCTTTCATGGAGATGATAGCATAACCGCCCAGCTTTTACACTGTTTTTGGTCTTACCTTTTGTCAGATTTTTCTGACTAAGATATTATACAACATATTTTATATTTTTTCAACATCTTTCTATAAAAAGACATCTACAGTTCAAATTCTCTACAAGAGTAGAGTAAATAGTTTTTTATGCAAAAAGTTATAGGCATAAAACTGCTGATTTGACAATTGTATATTTTTTTAGTATAATATAAGTACATAAATTTCTCAACAGACAAAAATGCCTGCGGGCAGAAAGGCAATGGAAGATATTATGAAAAAGATTATAAGCTTAATATTGGCGTCAACGCTTGCAATGTCATTGACCGTCACAACGGCGGGTGCGGCAGAAAGCTGGCGTGATGCATTTATCACACGTCTTATGAAGCTGATGTCTACGGACAATACATATTCCGAGGTAGTCCTCACTGACCTTGACAAAAACGGAGTTCCCGAAGCATTCGTTATCCGTACCGGCTTAAACGGCGGTATTTCGCAGGGCTTTACACTAAGCGGAAGCACCATCAAAGAAATTTCGGTACCGAATAATGTTATAGGCGAATGTCTTGCAGATATTACCGTTTATCAGAAGGATGAGCGTGACGTGTTTGTGGGTAAGGAAGTAGGCAGATATGCGTCGGTAATTCAGTATTATAAGCTTGAGCTTATCGACAATTCACTTGTATGTACAAGAATTAATAAGCACGATGTAAGCGCATACCCGACTATTCCGTATGTTGATATGTACGGCAAAAACTTTATGACAAACGGCTATCCCAACAGAAATCTTATCAAGCAGTTTATTGACAGCTACGACGGCGTAAATATCCTTACTGCCGAAAAATCGAAATCACGTGTAACGGTGAACGGCAAAACGGTTGATGTTGCAGGCTATGCGGTAAACGGCTCGAATTATTATAAGATACGAGATATAGCAATGGTGCTTCGTACCACAAACTGTAAGTTTAATGTAGAATGGGATTCAAAACGTAACAGCATAGCTGTAGAAACGGGCGTTAAATATGTTATCACAGGCGGAGAACTTGACGATGACAATTCAACACTGCTCGATATAAGCGAAAATACAGCTCCGATATACGTTGACGGAAAAGAGTCAACACTGACTGCATATACAATTAATGAATCGAACTACTTCAAAATCCGTGACCTTGCGGACATGATAGGCTTTAATGTTGAATGGGATGCGACAACGGATACTGTAGTAATTAAAACAGAATAACAAAAAATCTGCTGTGATAAAATCACAGCAGATTTTTTTATTATATGTACTTTCTGTCAAATTCATCCTCTGCCTTTGTGACAAACTCTCCGTCACAAATACCGTCACATTTAAAATTCTTCAGAATAACCTTGTCAACATCGCCCCATGTCTTAATAAGAACGTCACCCTTAAAATTATGCACTGTCACATTTTCAAACACAACCTCTTCATATTTTCCGAGGTTTATAAAGCTCTTTTCTTCAAAGCCATTTCTTAATGTGTAGTCAATATTTTTCATTGTCAGCCTGAACGGAAGTTCATCGTTGCCGTAAGCATTTGCCGCAACACTGCTTCCGTTTACGGTTATATTTTCAAAGGTAATATCTTCGGGAGGTGTACCCTTCTGCCACGGTTCAACACCCGAAAGATTAAGTCGAAACATTCTGTCAACATTTGTTACGGTACAGTTTCTGACAAGAATATTTCCCGGAAGCATGCGAAGCTCTCTTGACTGGTCTACGAAATAGGTATAGAATGTGAGTGCATTTCTTCTTGCAGTTTCAGAATCCTCAACACGCTGAGCCTTTTCTTCGGGAGTAAGCGAACCACGGAACGGATACTCACAAGGGCCTACAACCTCACAATCCTCAATCAGTATATCACGACCGCCGAAACGGAACACGTTACATGCACTGCTCAAATAACAGTCGTGCACATGCACATCCTTGTTGTCAAAGCCTGCAACACTGTCATCGCCCGACTTAATGATACAGTTTCTCACCTCAACGTTATTGCACGCTCTGAAATGAACGCCGTCATGACCAGCAAGAACAGTAATTTTTTCAACCAGAATATCCTGACTTTCCATAGTACAGTGTGCCCAGTTACCTGTTTTCTGAATTGTATAACCCGTAAGATAAATATTTTTACATCTGTATATACTGAATCCGTGCGGACCTCTGAAAAGCTCCTCACCCTGCGGATTGTAGCAGTTGCTGCCATCAATCACTGAGCCTTCCTCACCTATTACGGAAACATTCTCAGCATCAAGAATTCTTATCATACCGCACTTCCATACACTTGCTTCTGTGTATAACAGCTTATGGCTGTATTCGGGAGTACGTTCTGTCGCAGGCAGCCACGGAATCATTTCCACATTTCCGAAAGGCTCAATCTCGTCTTTGCTTATATTGAAATAATCGTCAGGATTTACACTGCCCTTTAATACTGCATTCTTCATCAGATGCAATGTAATATTACTTCTTAAGCGTATATCACCTATTAAATAAACTCCTTCGGGAACAACAACCTCACCGCCGCCGTTTTTGAAGCAGTAGTCGATTGCCGCCTGAATATTTTTTGACTGAAGCTCGTCAGTGTCAGCCACTGCGCCAAAATCCAATATATTTACTGTATTCTTCATTTTCTATCTCCTTTAATCAAAATCTTCAATTTTCCAGCTGTCGTACCATTTTATATACGGCTTATCACCGTCAAATTGAATTGGAAGCCATACATAATCAGCAATTGAAGTATTGCGTGTATCGGGAGTGTTATACGCACGTATGCGATTAAGCTCCTCGTCACTCATGATAGGCTCTCTTTCGGGGTCATCACTGCACCTTAAAATCTCATAGAAATTATTAGGAAAATCATCGGGAAGATTAACAAGCCATCTGTCGGCAACTGCGATGTATAAATCCTTTTTAAACGGATGCCTGAACACGGACGAAATCTGACTTCTGAACGAAGTGTTTTCTAAATCGTCCACATGAATTGTGCCGATATTTTCCCATGGACCGTGATACTCGTTTGCAACAGCACATTCTGTAGGATTGGGGAAATATCCCGTTGTTGCACTTGTGACAAGATATTTCTTGCCATTGTGCGCAAAGAATGACGGAGCCTCACGGCCGTAAGCACCGCCTGGAGTTTCTATGTGTTCTGTATATTTACCGGTAACGTCGGTATAATCATCGTTAAGCTCAGCACAGACAATATGTGTGTGCTGACGTCTGTAATCATCATGATTTGTTTTGTAGTCGTGTACCTTGTCAAAATAAATGTATGCCTTACCGCTTTCCTCGTCACACACGAGGTCGAAATCACCCGAGCTTAAGCCAAGAATAGTTTTTGCACTAATCATTTTGAACTCGTCGGTGATTTTATCAGCCACAGCAACGACCATAATCTGGTCGCACATTTTTTCTTTTTTCATTATTTTTATCCACATAACAAACTTTTTTGTTTTTTCATTATAAATAATATGTGGTCTGTCAAGGTACTGCGCAAAATGGACGGGGCTGTCCTCATCCTCGGATGCCTTAAAAATTATCCCCTCGCTTTTCCAGTTATACAAATCCTCCGACGAATACAATCTCACACCCCAGTGCCATATTCCGCTTGCGGGAAGAGTTTTTTCCTTGTTTTCGCCATACAGATAGAATTTGCCGTCAACATATATAATTGAACCGCCATGTGCCTGAATTCTGTTTCCGTCTGTGTCAAACCATGGCTTTCCGGGATAGAAACGGTCGTATTTTTTGTTGTCCATAATAATATCTCCTTTAAATTCGGGCCGTTGCAAAAAACAACAGCCCGATTTTTGTATTAATTACCCTGAATCAGATGTTCAATCTTTTTGTAGAAGCCTGCATTTGCATCTTCCTCGTAAACATCCTCGTCACCGTCTGTAAGCTTAAATACCTTAAATGCTGACGTATCCTTTCTGTCACAAATACCGCTTGTGTACTGACTGTATCCTTCACGCAGAAGAATATCGGCGTCATTTGCGGCAATGTTAAAGCCGAAGCACGTACCTGAATTAAGGTTAATGCTTGATACATAACTGCCCGGTACATTAATGAGGTAATTTTGTTTTCATATCAGCCTGAGGAATTGCAACCCACTTAATATCAAGGCCTGTTCCCTCTTTAATGTATTCCGTCCATCTGTTGTTTTCTGCCGTTCCTTCTGATGCGATAACATCAGGTGCCATAATGGCAACTGATATTGAGTTTGATTCTTCTGCATTGTTTTTACAACCTGTAAATGCAGTCATACCTGCCAGTAATGTTACTGAGCATAAAATAGAGATTAGTTTTTTCATTTTTACTCCTCCTTAAATTTCATCTATGATAAATTTTTTATCAACCTTTTACTGCTCCGACCATAACGCCCTTTACAAAGTGCTTCTGCAAAAACGGATAAATACAAAGTATTGGCACAGTCGAAATAACCATTGCCGCCGCCTGTACCGCATCCTTTGCCAGCTTTTCCTTTGCTGATTCACCGTCACTTTCGGTAAGCTGAACCTGACCAACGGTTGAAATCATCTGACGAAGCTTAACCTGAAGCGGCATTTTGTCGGATGTGCTTATATAAATCATGCCGTTAAAATATTCATTCCACCATGAAACCGCATAGAACAGTGTTATCGTGGCAAGAGTTGCAAGTGAGAGCGGCAAAACAATCTGAAAGAAAATTATAAGGTCGTTTGCACCGTCAATTTTTGCGGCTTCCTCGAGACTGTCGGGAAGCTGTTCAAAGAATGTTCTCATAACGATAAGATTATATACTGTAATAAGACCGGGAAGCCATAAAGAGCCGTATGTGTCCATCAGTCCGAGGCTTTTTACAACGATAAAGTGCGGAATTGTACCGCCGCTGAAAATCATGGTAAAAGTCATCATTTTCATTATGAACTTACCGCCCATAAGTCTTTTCTTGGATAAAGCATATGCGGCAGTGGTTGTGAAAATCATGTTGAGCATAGTACCGATGATTGTGATGAAGACTGTGTTTTTCATTGACCTTAAAAGCTGACCGTCTGCGATAAGGTTTTTATATGCCTGAACATTGAAATCCACAGGCCAGAGAAAAACCTTACCTGATTCAATTGCGACACTGCTGCTCAGTGATTTTGCAAGTATCATTGCGAACGGCAGCAGAGTAACCAATACACAGATTGCGAGAATTATGTAGTTTACGAC
>JAXJRQ010000173.1:0-13141 GCA_036310525.1 Clostridia bacterium | reverse complement strand
TTATAGACCAATATCTTTTATTTGTCAATTATTTTTAATGAAAATGACCCTATTTTTTACTTTATCGTTAAAGTGAATATACAAGGTTTGCAGATGATATTTTTTAAAGTGAAACCGATTAAACTTCAGATACAAAAAAAGATAAGTGTCGTGCATATTGAGCAATTCACTTATCTTTTGTGTATATTTATCTTATATTTTTTGTATATTCATCCCACGTAACCGATGCAGGGCCTGTACTCTCACCTATTTTAAGGTCTACGGACAATATACGTTTATCATCCACTTCCTTATTTTTTATTTTTGCCATCAGTATTTCAACCGCTTCAACAGATATTTTTTCAAATGGAGTGCGTATAGTAGTTAAAAGCGGATATGCCGTAATCTGTGTCTGGAAATCGCCAAAGCTGATAACCGATATATCCTCAGGTATTTTCTTACCCATTTTATGCAGAAGATATGAAGTATGAAGTGCTGTTATATCATCACCGCAAATCACCGCTGTATAGTCATTTTCAAGCAGTATCTTCTTGAGTTTGGAAGCCATTTCTTCCTTTCTTCCGTCCAGATAATTTATGCTTAAATTATCATAATTCAGACTATAATTAGAACATCCGAAGCTTATCCCGTCAATTTTCTGCTGAGTACAGTAATCATTTTCATCACGCATAATAACAGCTATATTACGATGACCCAGACTCGAAAGATGCTCAACCGCAATAAAACCGCCTCGTGTATCATCACGCATAACATAACCTGCTTCAGGATATGTTACGTACTTTTCTACTGACACAAACGGTATTTTTGCATCAACAAGCTTTCGCATACCCATAGTATCTGTCGCAACAGGACATATGATAACTCCGTCTACACCTCTTTCCATAGCAAAAAGTACAGACTTATATTCCTTTTCCTCATAGCCGTCACCGTTTAACACTATTACAGAATACCCGAACGCACTCATGCAATGCTCGATTTCACTCGCCATCATCGCATAAAGCGGATTGAACAAATCAGGTATAATGACCGCAACGGTATTCGTTTTTCCCTGTCTTAAAGAGCGTGCTGAAAAATTAGCTACATATCCCAACTCCTCCGCCGCTTGACGCACTTTTGCCTTTGTGCTTTCGGATATATCACTTTTATCATTAAGCGCTCTTGATACAGCATTGACAGATATGCCTACCTTTTGCGCTATTTGCAATAATGTCACTTTTTTAGCCATAATATTTCTCCGATAGTAATATTTTATCTAATTGTAATACATACTTCAGTTTTTGTCAAATGGGATTTTTTACAACATAAAAACAGCATCCGCAGATGCTGTTTTTATGGTTATATTTCTTCAATTATAGGCAATATCATAGGATTACGCTTTGTCTGGTCATAAATATAATGCGCTACAGTAGATTTTAAACTGCTCTTCATTGTCGACCAGTCCATATTCTTACGTGAGAGACATTCTTCAACACTATGTGTTGCGGCATCCTTTACGCCGTCAATAAGGCCCTCAGCCTCACGCACATAAACAAATCCTCTCGAAATTACGTCCGGACGTGAAACCATTCTTCCGTCCTCATGCGATATTGTAACTACCACTATAATCAATCCGTCCTGTGACAGATGCTTACGGTCTCTTAATACAATATTTCCGACATCGCCCACACCCAGTCCGTCAACCAGTATTTTTCCTGCCGGAACTGTTCCCGTAACTGCCGCACCATTTTCGCTTATTTCAAGCACTGAACCGTTTGTAAGAACAAATGCATCTTTGTCCTTCATACCCATTCCCATTGCCAACTCTTTATGAAGCACCAAATGACGGTGTTCACCATGCACCGGAATAAAGTATTTTGGTTTTGTGAGAGCAAGTATCATTTTCAGCTCTTCCTGACAGGCGTGACCGGAAACATGAACATCCATCAGTGACTTATAAATAACACTTGCACCTATTTTAAATAATTCATTAATAACGTTTGAAACCGACTTTTCATTACCGGGAATAGGTGTTGCACTGAGAACAATTAAATCGTCCTTTGTGATTTCCACCTTTCTGTGGTCTGAATAAGCCATTCTTGTCAGGGCACTCATCGGCTCACCCTGCGAGCCTGTTGTAATAATAACTATCTGATTTGGTTTGTATTTGCCTATGCTGTCTAAATTTATGAGTACACCCTCGGGTATTTTCATATAACCCAGCAACATGGATATTTCCACTATGTTTTCCATACTGCGGCCTGAAACCGCAACTTTTCTTTTATTCTTTACAGCAGCATCAATAATCTGCTGAACACGGTGAACATTCGACGCAAACGTAGCTACAATAATACGCTTATCGCATCCCTTGAAAATTTGCTCGAACTTATCACCAACCGATCTTTCACTCATTGCATATCCCGCACGTTCAACATTCGTACTGTCC
The DNA here is from genome assembly GCA_036310525.1 of Clostridia bacterium. Classification (GTDB taxonomy): domain Bacteria; phylum Bacillota; class Clostridia; order UBA1381; family UBA1381; genus UBA4716. The sequence continues at coordinate 10,719 of JAXJRQ010000173.1, read as the reverse complement.
GACATAAGAGCCAAAACGCCTTCATTTCCCAGCTCTCCCAAACGTGTCAGGTCAATCATTTCACCTACAATCGGAGTTGTATCAATCTTAAAGTCACCCATATGAATTACAGTTCCGACAGGCGTTTTGATTGCCAGTGCAACCGAATCTGCAATAGAGTGGTTTGTTCTTATAAACTCAACAGAAAAATTTGCACCTGCATTTGCAACGCTCCCCGGCTTAACCCTTACAAGCTTAACTTTTGCAAGTAAATTATGCTCCTTTAGTTTATTTTCAACGAGTCCGAGTGTAAGTCTTGTACCGTATACGGGCACATTTATAGCTTTTAAGAAATACGGCAGTCCGCCTATATGGTCCTCATGACCGTGCGTAAGAAAAATACCTTTTATTTTCTGCCAGTTCTTTTCAAGATAGGTAACGTCATTGATTACCATATCCACACCCGGCATATCCTCGTCAGGAAATGCCATACCGCAGTCAACCATGATGATGTCATTCCCGTACTCAAGTGCGGTCAGATTTTTTCCGATCTCATCAAGTCCGCCCAGCGGTATAATTTTTAATTTTTTGTTTTTTGCCATTTTTACCTCCTTCTTCTCAGATTTTTTCCGATCATTACAACAATATTATTATACCACAAATTTGCCTTTTTAGTCAATAAGTCAGCCTGATGAAATAATTTTTTTAACAAACAGACATACTTGTGTTATTTTAACAAAATTATTTTTTGTAAATCTTCTCAACAAAATAGCTGATTATAAGTGCAAGAACACCGTTTATTCCTGCCTTCATCAGATTGAACGGAACAATTATCGGAAGTATCATTCCCTTAACGACTTCAAATGGTTGGTTCATAAATATGGGCGTAAATATCATATTCCACACCACCATAGCCGCTGTCATTACAAGTGTACCTATAATTACCGCAACAATTCGTGACTGTCTGATTTTGATTTTTGAGACAAGTCCTATTGCAATAACATAAAAACCCGTAGCAAAAATATGCATTATAATTCCTATAATACCGCTCGATGAACTGAATATTATCCCCTGAAGAATTGACACAATCACTGTAATTATCAACCCGCACACAGGTCCCATCAGAAATGTACCAATAATTATCGGTATATCCGCCGGGTCATATTCAAGAAACGGTGCCGCCGGAAACGGCAGTCTTAGCGCCGAAACAAGCACAATTGATATTGCACAAAGCATTCCCATAAGTACCATTTTTCTTACATCTGTTTTCATAATAATTCCCCTTCCTGCCACTTGAGCTTATCTGCTTTTTTCAGCAGACAAAAATTAAGCTCTGTATATAGAAATATACAGAGCTATAAATACAAAATACATATATTTTATTTGTATTGTTTCTTCCATCCGGACTATACCGTCGGTTTCGGAATTACACCGAATCAACCGCATTGCGGCTCGTGGACTTTACCACCGGTGAGGAATTACACCTCGCCCTGAAACATATTCTATATTTATTATATTACACATATATGTTTTTGTCAACCTGAAATCTACTATTTTTATAATTTGCTTGACACTAAATTTATACGGTTGTATAATAAATATAAGCTCTGTCTATGCAGAAAAAATACAAGATTATACATTCAGAAAGGTTATGATAATTATGAAAACTTTTATGAGATTTCCGCAAGGAAAGCCAAAGGCACTCACATTCAGTTATGATGACGGCGTTATAAGCGACCGTAAGCTTATCGGGATTTTGGATAAATACAATCTTAAGTGTACATTTAATATAAACAGCGGATTGTTTGCGTCAGAAGAATTTGCCAAAGCAAATTTTGACAACCCCACAAGACGAATGACCGCCAAAGAAGCTTATGATACATACATGAATTCAGGTCATGAAGTTGCTGCACACGGTCTTACCCACTCGTTTATGGAACAGCTTCCTGGCGCAATGGCTGCATACGAAACTTTAGAGGATCGCCTTAATCTTGAAAAGATGTTCAAAACAATCGTAAGAGGCATGGCATATCCATTCGGTACACATTCGGACAAGGTAGTTGAAGCACTTGCAAATTCAGGAATTGTATATTCAAGAACCGTAATCACAACCGAAAAATTTGATATTCCCACCGACTGGCTCAGACTTTCGGCAACTTGTCATCATAAAAATCCACGTCTTGACGAGCTGGCAGATGCATTTATAGGTGAGCTTCCAAATACAGCTAACCAAAAGCCACGTCTTTTCTATGTATGGGGTCACAGCTATGAGTTTGTGAATGACGACAACTGGGATGTTATCGAAAACTTTGCGGCAAAGGTTTCAAATAAAGAAGATGTATGGTATGCAACAAACATAGAAATTTACGACTATATTCAGGCATACAATTCACTTATTTTCAGCGCTGACGGTTCATTTGTATCCAACCCGACTGCAACAGAGCTTTGGTTTACAATCTCAGAAGCATCAAATGATTTCATATATAAAGATGGGCTTATTTGTGTAAAACCCGGCGAAACCAAAAAAATCAGATAAAAGCAAAAAAAAGATTTTGTCACCTGATTCTCAGGAGACAAAATCTTTTTATTATTCTTTATTATTCTTTTGCTGTTTTGGCTTTTTCTTATATTCGCCAATAACCTTAACCTCACTCACATTAAAATCTTTAAGGATTTTTTCTGAATTTTCCTCAAATTTTACACGAACAATTCCACGAAGCAGACTTACCGATTCCACAAAGCCCTCACCCGACGGTGTCGAAACCTTTTCACCCTGTTTGGGCGATTCCATTATAAGCTCCTCATACATGTCCTGCTCATATTTCAAACAGCACATGAGTCTTCCACAGGCACCCGAAATTTTTGTCGGATTAAGCGATAATCCCTGTTCCTTAGCCATCTTTATTGACACAGGTACAAATTCATCCAAAAACTGTGAACAGCACAGAGAACGACCGCATGCACCTATACTGCCGATTGTCTTGGACTCGTCTCTTACACCTATCTGTCTTAGTTCTATTCTTGTTTTAAAAACAAGCGCAAGATCCTTTACAAGCTCACGAAAATCCACACGTCCGTCTGATGTGAAATAGAATAAAAGCTTACTGCAGTCAAATGTATATTCAGCTTCTATAAGCTTCATTTCAAGACCGTGTTCCTTTATTTTTGTCTGACAAATCCCGAATGCTTCCTTCTCTTTTTCACGATTTTTTGCATTATGTTCATCATCTTCCTTGGTTGCAATACGAATTACAGGCTTTAAAGGCTTGGTAATACTGCTTTCCGTAACCTGTTTTCTTCCCACAACAACATTACCGTATTCCATACCATGACTGGTTTCTACGATTACGTTGTCTCCATCCTTAATATCCATATCCAGAGGGTCAAAATAATATGTCTTACCCGTCGGCTTGAATCTTATTCCTACTATATCTACCATTTAATACTCCCCTCGAAAATGCTGTAATTTTTATTCTGCATCTTCACTATCAGCGCATTGCTGTAATTCTTTAATTTTATCTGCAAATTCCCTTGTAGGCTCAAAAACGAGAACCTCACGGAAGGTATTTCTTTCATATTCAACATACCAGAGCTTTTTTGACGAAAAAACACTCGGGCGCATATTGTATATGTACTGTCGCTTTGGCATATCTGAAGGTTTTGACCTTGATATACTTTTTACAGACGATATACGTATTTCAATTTCCTTGTTACGGTTACCAATGGTTCTGTTAATGCGCAATGAATATCCATTCAGTGTATACGTAAACACCGCAACATAGCGTGTCAGTACAAAAAATCCAAGCACCGCAAACATAATAATGGAGATAATGGTGCCGAAAAGCTTGTATGACGGCATAATTGCAATCAGACTTCTGCCCGCAAACAACAGCAACATCATCCATATAACCGAAAATAAAAATTCTTTACTTCCGCCCGTTCTGACTTCCTTCACCTTATACGCCACCTTTTAAATAATACGCTGATAAATATTATATTATATCACAGCTTTATTGTCAAGTATTTAACTTTTAGCGTAAAAGCCAAAAATTATTTTTTTATATAAATATGTCTGGGCAGACCGTCTACCATATATGGATGAAGTTCTCCGGTAATAAGCGGACGTGCATATGCGAAAAATTCATCGCTTACATATGTTCCGTCTTTTGTTATCCATTCATACGGCACGGCCTTTTCAAGATTTGCAATTTTATTTATGTCATATGTTTCAGTCGTGATTTCATATGGTAAATCGGAAATACGTCTGAAAATTATCATCTTTCCGCTCTCACCATCAGCCGCAAACTTAACCGCGCTTGCACCTGCCTTATACGCTTCCGTTACATCCGTTCTGGAAACAAGATGTGAAGCGCATCGCTGAATAGTTGAAAATACTATTCCTCTTGATTTAATCCCCAAATCACGTCCCACGCAATCCGACAGATAAAGCGCAGTTCCGCCAAGCATCGTATGTCCGAAAACATCCTTTACGTCGGTCTCGCACACATATTTACCGTTTTTATCCTTTACACCCTCTGAAACTGCAATTGTTATACAATCACGTTCCTTGCGCACTTCATTTATCTTTTCAATAAATTTATCATAATCAAATACAGCCTCGGGAAGATAAATCAAATCAGGACCCATACAGTCATCGCCCTTTGCAAGAGCAGAAGCTGCAGTGAGCCAGCCTGCGTTTCTGCCCATGATTTCAACGATTGTCACACAATGCATGTCATACACATTTGAGTCACAAATCAGTTCTTTCATGGTAGCCGCAATATATTTTGCGGCAGAACCGTAGCCCGGAGTATGGTCTGTTATTGCAAGGTCATTGTCAATGGTTTTCGGCACGCCAATAAATGTCATATCTGAATTTATACTCTTTGCATATGCCGAAAGCTTCTGTATTGTATCCATTGAATCATTTCCGCCTATATAGAAGAAATGCTTTACTTCAAGCTTATTTAGGATTTTAAATATATTTGTATATATTTCCTCATCCTTATTCACATCGGGAAGCTTAAATCTGCACGAACCAAGATATGATGATGGTGTTCTTTTGAGTATTTCTATATCCATGCCTGATGTCAGATGTTCTGATAAATCAACATAGCTTTCCTTAACAAGTCCCTCTATTCCGTTAAGCATTCCGTAAACCTTTGCACCTCTTGCCTTCGCAGTTTCAAAAACACCCGCAAGACTTGCATTGATAACAGCTGTCGGTCCGCCCGACTGTCCTACTATCACATTCCCCATACTCATTTTCATTTTTCCTCCCGCTATACATTTTCATGTCATATTTAAACAGTATATTATAATTATACCACAAATCTCTGTTTAGTCAACAAACTGAGGCAAAAATCCCGAAATACTTTCGTATTTCGGGATTAATCATCACATTATTTTGAAGCTTCCTTATTTGTCGGTTTTACAAATACCATACTTAAAATCAATGCAACAACATATAATGCAATTGTCACATAAAGCACTGTCTGATAACCGACCGGATTAACCATATTTCCGTTGATTTCAATCATTTCACCAAAATGGTTTACAATCCATGTAGCAAGCTGATTACCCGTAAGACCTGCAAATCCCCATGCTGAAAGTGTAATTCCGTGTATAGCGCTGATATTACTCATTCCGTAATGGTCCGAAAGAAGAGTAGGAACATTCGAGAAACCGCCGCCGTAGCCTGCGTTTACCATCATGATAAGTACAAGTACAAGTGCTGTAAGCACAACATTTCCTGCACCGTTTGCAATACCGCCCGTTGCAATAACAACTGCTGTAAGTGTGATTGAGATAATGAAAATCAACTTATAAATTGTGTTTCTATCACGCATTTTGTCTGCCCAAGCAGAGAATCCAAGACGTCCGCCTGCATTAAAGATAGCCGAAACAGTCGAAATAACTCCTACAAACGCCGCAAGACCAAGACATTTTACAATAGCTTTTTCCTGCGAAAGAAGAGCAAGACCGCATGTGATATTGATATAGAACATCAGCCAGATACCGATATAATTCTTAATCGGCTTTGTTTTAAGAACTGACATGATACTGTTTTTCTTTTCATCACCCTGAGGTTCATGCCAGCCGTCAGGCTTTTTAAGAAGCAAGTGTCCTGTAAACATCATCACAAAATAAACAGCCGCAAGGATAAAGAACATCTTGTAAATTCCGCCTTCACCAAGACCTTCAAGCATCCACTGCATAATAGGGCTTGCGATTGCCTTAGCCGCACCAAAGCCTGCCACAGCAAGTCCTGTTGCAAGACCTTTCCTGTCGCTGAACCACAGCATAAGTGTCTTAACCGGCGACAAATAACCCGTACCAAGACCGATACCCATAATAAGTCCATAGCAAAGATAAATACCTATCAAAGCCATAACACTGCCGTTATGTAAGCCACCGTAGTAAATACATGCGCCCGTTCCTGCCATACCGACCGAGAAACAGATAGCCGCAATAAGCGAGGATTTGTGAATATCCTTTTCAACAACGTTACCTAAAAATGCCGCAGACATTCCCAAAAAGAAAATCGCAAGACTGAACGCCCACTCGGTTGCACTTTTCGAGAAGCCAATATGATCAGCTATTTCCTGACTGAAAATCGACCAGCAATAAACAGTACCTATACTGCAATGAAGAAGCAATGCCGGAATTGCAGCTCTTATCCATTTATTTGTACGCCAGCCACCTTTTGTTTGTGAATTGTTTTCCATAAATATATCATCCTTTCTGTTTTTTCCTTAAGAGGCAGTATATATAAACAGAATTTTCTGTATGCTGTCTCAGACAAATCTTATATATATTAGCACAAAAATTTGTCAAAATCAAGGGTATTTCCGCTCAAATTTGCGCATATTGTAGTCTGTTTTGTTATTCCTTTTTCACAATTTGAGCAAAAAATATGTTTTTTTCTCTCTTTACATACACATTCGGATGTGATATTATTAGTATAAAGTAAGTTTTATATGATACGGAGGTTTTTTTATGATACAATTTCACGTATATCCCGGAGGAAAGAAAAGAATAGTTACATTCAGCTATGACGATGGTCATCCCAACGATGAAAGACTTGTCGGGATGTTTAATAAGTATAATGTCAAAGCAACCTTTCATTTAAACGGCAACAATTATATCAATATCACAGATTCCGAAAGGGACAAAATTAAAATGATGTACAAAGGTCACGAAGCATCGTGTCACACTGTAAGACACGGTTGGCCTTCAAGAATGCCGTCACAGTCGGTTGTCGGTGAGGTTATGGAGGACAGAAAAATACTTGAGAGTATTTTTAATTATCCCGTTATTGGCATGTCCTATCCGAGCGGTTCGTATGATGATAACGCAATCAACGCCATGAGTGCCTGCGGTATTGTATACAGCAGAACCATAAAATCAACACTTAATTTTGATTTGCCTGAAAACTTCATGGAATGGCATCCTTCGTGTCATCACAAGGACGCACTTCCTTTGTGTGAGAGATTTCTTGAAAACATTGATTCCCAATGGACAAAGCCGCTGTTTTACATATGGGGTCACAGCCACGAGCTAAAATGCGTGGATGACTGGACGCATATCGAAAATATCCTTAAATTGATTGCAAATAACGATAAAGTATGGTACGCAACCAATATAGATATTTACAACTACATGAACGCCCAAAGCAGATTGCAAATCAGTGCAGATGAAACAGTGTTCTATAACCCGTCAGACATTACCGTATGGGTTGAAAGAAACAAAAAAGATATTATTGAAATCCCCGCCGGAGAAAGAGTAGTTTATAGATAACAAAACGACTGAGCTTTTGCTCAGTCGTTTTGTTATTTAAGAACCATAGGCGGTAATTCTATATCACCGAACAGCTTTGCTCTCCATTCAATAGCAGACTGTTTATCACGGTCAAAGCATACAGCCGGAAAAACAGCATCCGCATCAATCACGCCACCAATTGCGTCACGTTCAAATGCAACCATCAAAATTGTGTATGTACCCGTTGAAAGCACGTCCGTGTCCATTTCAAAATCACGCACATATTCCTCACCTTTTTTGCATGAGATAAATCCCTCACACACACTCGATGCAACAGGCTCATTATTCACGTTATGAACCATCATCCTCAGCGACAGCTTTTCCACATCCTCCAAAGCCTTCCATTTAATACGCAAATTCAGCTTTTCGCCATCTTTTATGCACAGATTATCACGTCCGATAACCTCCATGCTTTCCAAAAAGACTTTATCAGTAAGAAATGGCGGACGCTTTGCTTTAGTGTAATCATTCACAAGCTTTTGCTCATTTTTAGCGGTGTCAAGATACATTCGTATAGCTTCCTCTGTATCACCGTCATAAATAATTTTACCCTTTTCCATCATAATTGCACGGTTACATAAACGGCGGACAGTATTCATATTATGGCTTACATACACAATTGTACGTCCTGAATTCTGTGCCACCGAAAGCATCTTATCAATACATTTTTGCTGAAACGCCATATCTCCTACTGCCAGAACCTCGTCCATAAGAATAATATCACTGTCAAGGTGCGCCGCCACAGAGAAAGCAAGCTTTACAAACATACCCGAAGAATATCTTTTAACCGGTGTGTCAATAAATTTCTCACACTCCGAAAACTCAATGATTTCATCAATTTTGCGGTCTACTTCGCTTTTTTTCATTCCGAGAATTGCACCGTTTAAGTACACATTTTCTCTGCCCGTAAGCTCAGGATGAAATCCCGTTCCCACTTCAAGCATACTTGAAATTTTCCCGTCAATATATATCGTACCCTTTGTAGGTGCAGTTACTCTTGATAAAAGCTTAAGCAAGGTAGATTTACCTGCTCCGTTTTTTCCCACAATGCCCAGTGTATCGCCTTTTCTTATTTCAAGGCTGATACCGTCAAGCGCCATAAATTTTTCATTTTTTCCATATGTTTTTGAGCCGATAACCTTATTGGGGTCTTCTTTGTGCCGTACTCTTGCCCACCAGCTCTGCAAATCCTCCTGCAAGGTTTTGCCGCCGATTGCACCAAGGCGATACTGCTTATATAAATCCTCAATTTTTACTACTACTTCACTCATATAAAAACCTCATTAAACGGTATCCATAAACGTTTTTTCTATCCTCGAAAAAATCACTATACCAATCATCAAAATAACCGCCGACACAGCCGCACTCACAAGCCATGATGTTAATTCAAAATTTCCGCTTCCCAAAAAGGCATATTTGAAATTATTCACCACAGGAGTCATGGGATTAAGTCTTATGATTTTTTCAAGTCCGAAGGGAACCGCCGACAGCGGATAAACAATAGGTGTTGCATACATCCACAGCTGTACACCAAATCCGACAAGCACCGACAAATCTCTGTACTTGGTAGTCAGTGACGAAATAATTATTCCACATCCCATACCGAGCACCGCCATATGCAATACCATAAGCGGTACTAAAAGAATTGTTATATTTGGATTTACATTTGCTTTTGCAATAAATATGTAGTATGCCATAAATACCAATAAAAGCACCGTTTGTATTACAAGTGAAAACATTGCATATATAACCGTTGAAATTGGTGATACGAGTCTTGGGAAATACACTTTTCCGAAAAGATGCGCATTACCCGTAAAGGTATGCGATGTGGATGTCAGACATGTTGAAAAATACGCCCATGCTGTATTTCCTGCCATATAGTACAGAAACTGCGGAACTCCATCAGTGGAGATACGTGCAATCTGTCCGAACACCACTGTATACATCAGCGATGTCAGAAGCGGATTGATTATAAACCACAACGGCCCTAAAACAGTCTGCTTATATGAGCTTACAAAATTACGCTTTACAAACATCACAATAAGGTCACGGTATTGCCACAGTTCCCTTAAATTTATATCAAACCAGCCCGTTTTCGGCTTTATAACTGTTGACCAGTTCTTCATAAGTAGTCTCCTTTATCTTCCCAAAAACATCCCCATGCTTGTTAATAGTCTTGAAAGAGTGTCCTTCGGGATTGACTTTAACTCAAATTTTTCTCTGTCGGGAATTTCAAAATCATTTTTATCAGCCATGAATCCGATACTTCCCTTTCCTGAATGAATTATGTCACCAAACTTAAGAGTTATATCGTCTGCCTGTGCATGAAATTCCATGTTGGTATATACACCTGTACCGTTAAGCGAAATTTCCGCATTATCACCATTTGAAGCCGAAATTTCATATTTGAATCTGTCCTTTGCATCAAATGCCACATTTTTAGCAAACGTCATATTATCCACAAACGGAAGCATCAGTGTTACCTGAGTATTATCCGAAATACGCCCTTCGGGATTGGAATGGTCGCCCTCGCATATATAAGTTATGCCGTATGAGCTGTTATCCATCTTGTGAATCAGTCTGATTTCCACTGCGTCGCTAAGTCTCGCATTTTTTGACATGTCAATCAGAATTTCAAGTTCCTCACCTTCTGCTTGGAGAGTTGCTGATGCATAAACAACCGCCTTTTTTCGTTCATATACGGTGAATACTGCGGTTTCAGGGAATATTATTTGTGAAACATAGCTTCCAAGCAGATTATTTTCACACGTACTTTCGCCAAAAACACCCTGACTCCATATCACATCACACAATCCGGTCATTGTGTTTTTAAGTGCTTCACCATTCATACTTACATCATACTGTGAAATTCCGTTCCCTCTGCGCTCAAATCCGCTTATTTTTATATCCTCTGTAAGC
>JAXJRQ010000172.1:0-6190 GCA_036310525.1 Clostridia bacterium | reverse complement strand
GAATAAATCACTGTGACTTCCCGTTCGGGTCAATGATAAAGTAATCATATCATTTTCCTTTTTGTAAATCAAAAGCCAGTCAGGCGTAATATGACATTCACGATGTCCGCTGTAATCACCTTTAAGTGCATGGTCATTATACTTTTCGGGCAAAGTTTTTTCTTCACGTAATAAGGTTAACACCTCTTCAAATAAAGAAATATTATAGCCACGCTTTATAATTATTTTAAAATCTTTTTTAAATTTTGCGGAATATCGTACTTTAAGCATTCAAATCCCTCATCAGTTCATCCATATCATCGTAAGCCTTACTCATATTTCTGTTATTATTAACATCATCAATTGCAGCAAGAGTTTCTGCATTCGGCATATCTACAGCAAGTTCAAATGGTATTTTGCCCAGTCGTACCGCCTGTCTGCAAAATACTCCCATTGCGGTTGACATATTTAATCCTAAAGCTGAAAACAGTTCATCAGCTTGCGATTTTAATTCTTTATCCATACGAATTGTAACATTAGTTGTAGCCATAAGAACAAACTCCTTTCTGTCTATAGTATATTCATTATAGCATATTTTATGTGCAATGTCAATCATTTGCACGTGTAGTTTGATTTTTTAATCCCGGAAATTGATTATAATATAAATGAAGCTGTATATTTAATATACAGCTTCATTTATATTAGTTATGTAGTTTTCTGTTATCAATTACTCTCTTTGCCTTACCTTCGCTTCTCACGATTGACTTCGGACGGAGCAGGTGAACCTTTGCACCTATGCCGAGAGTTGCACGGAGCTGATTTTCAAGGCTCTTCTTTTCATCATCAACATTACCCTTGAACTGCGGACTAAGCTCAACGTTGATGTCAAGAGTATCTGTATTGTTAACTCTGTCAACAAGAATCTGATAGTTAGGTGAAACCTCAATACTGTTCTTAAGAAGAACTTCTTCAATCTGTGACGGGAACACATTAACGCCTCTGATGATAAGCATATCGTCTGTACGGCCTGCCGGCTTCTTCATTCTTACATGAGTTCTGCCACACTTACACGGTGTATAGTCAAGCACGCACAAATCTCTTGTACGATAACGGATAAGCGGCTGACCTTCCTTGGTGATTGTGGTAAATACCAACTCGCCGAATGAGCCTTCGGGAAGAACTTCACCTGTATCAGGGTCAATGATTTCAGGAATAAACATATCTTCACAAATATGCATACCAGCCTGCTGTGAACACTCATACGACACACCGGGACCCATGATTTCTGTAAGACCATACACGTCATGCGCACGAAGACCTAATGTTTCTTCAATCTGATGACGCATTTCCTCTGTCCATGGCTCTGCACCGAAAATACCTGCCTTAAGCTTTAACTGATTCTTAACGCCCATTTCCTTTACTGTCTCACCGATATACATAGCATATGACGGTGTACAGCACAGATGCGTTGCACCAAGGTCAATCATAAAGCGAATCTGTCTTTCAGTATTACCCGAAGATGTAGGAATAACCATTGCGCCAACCTTTTCAGCACCCTGATGCGCACCGAGACCGCCTGTGAACAGACCGTAGCCATATGATACCTGCACGATTGACTTTTCATTACCGTCGGCAGCTGTAAGCTGACGTGCAAAGCCATTTGCCCACATGTCAAGGTCATTTCTTGTATAACCTGCAACAATCTGCTTACCTGTTGTACCTGAGGAAGCGTGAATTCTTACGATTTCCTTCTTGGGTACTGCAAGCAAATCATACGGATAATAATCTCTTAAATCCTGCTTTGTTGTAAATGGCAGCTTTGCAAGGTCTTTAAGCTCCTTAATATCCTCAGGCTTAACTCCCATTTCATTCATTCTTTCTCTGTACATCGGCACGTTTTCGTATACACGCTTAACCTGCCACTGCAGCTTTTCAAGCTGATGAGTGCGTATATCCTCACGGGACATAGTCTCTATTTCCGGCTGAAACATTGACATTTTAATCATCCTCTCTTGATTTATAAATTTTACATATTATATCCCTTTTCAAAAGCCTTGATATTCATGTCAAGGAATTTTTCAGGAACAGTTTCTTTAATTACATCAAGCCATACCTGCTTTGAAACGTCCATACTCTTTGCCAGAAAACCTATAAGCACAACGTTTACCGCCTTGATTGTGCCTGCTTCTTCCGCAAGCGGAAGTGCATCAATAATCTCAACATTTGTTTTTGCTCTTAGCTTTTCTTCGATATTTTCGGGATATTCCATTGCTCCTGTGATAACGGGCATGGGATTCATGCGCTGATTATTCACAAGGATTTTTCCGCCTTCCTTTACATAAGGAAGTGCACGGTACGCTTCAAGAAGTTCAAACGCAAGCACAAGGTCTGCTTCTCCCCTGTCGATAATGGGCGAATAAACCTTTTCTCCGTATTTTACATATGTAACAACGCTTCCGCCACGCTGACTCATGCCGTGAACCTCGCTCACCTTTACGTCATAACCTTCTTTTATGGCTACCTTACCCAATATACGGCTTGCAAGGAGTGTACCCTGGCCGCCAACGCCAACAATCATTATATTCATTGATTTTTCCTCCTTTATGCCTGTTCTATCGCACCGAACGGACATACATTTATACATAGTCCGCAACCGTTACACTGTGTTGTGTCAATCTTGATGTTACCATCTACAACTGAAATTGCAGGGCATCCCAGCTTCATGCACATCTTACATTTCTTACATTTATCCGTAACCACGCAATGACCGACAAGCTTTTTCTTCATTTCGGGAAGAAGTGCGCAAGGTCTCTGGGCAATGATTACCGAGGGTTCGTCTTTTTCAAGCTCTGCCTTTACAACCGCTTCAAAATTCTTTACGTCAAATGGGTCTGCAACAACAACATTTTCAACGCCTACTGATTTTGCAAGTGCAATCAGGTTAACCTGCTTTGTTTCTTCGTTGCGGATTGTGTAACCAGTTGTCGGGTTGTTCTGATGACCTGTCATGCCTGTGATTGAGTTATCAAGGATAATAACTGTGTTTATACCCTTGTTGTATACGATGTCAACAAGACCTGTGATACCCGAATGCATAAAGGTCGAATCACCTATAACGCTTACAAGCTTCTTCGCAAAATCCTTACCTCTCGCCTTAACCATACCGTGTGCGGCACTTACAGATGCACCCATACAGATTGTTGTGTCTACACTTGCAAGAGGAGCAGGTGCACCAAGCGTGTAACAGCCGATGTCACCCGATACCACAAGTCCGAGCTTTTTAAGCACATAGAATGTACCTCTGTGCGGACATCCCGGACACATTACCGGCGGACGAACGGGAATTACTTCTTCAATTTCGGCACACTTTGCGCCATCAATTCCGAGCACAGCTTTCTTTATCATTGTGGGAGTGTATTCGCCAAGAAGTGTGAACACGTCTTTTCCGATTACTTCCACGCCTATCTGCTTGCAGTATTCCTCAATGAACGGGTCAAGCTCTTCAATTACGAAAACCTTGTCGCACTGAGCCGCAAATTCCTTGATTTTCTTTTCGGGCAAAGGATAAACCACGCCAAGCTTCAGGTAATTAACCTTGTCGCCAAGAGCTTCCTTCGCATATGCATATGCAATACCCGCAGAAATAACACCAATTTTACTGCCATTGTTTTCAACTGTATTAAGCTCGGTTGTTTCGCACATTTCGGCGAGCTTTTCCATTCTTTCCTCAACGATTACGTGACGCTTGATTGCGTTACCCGGCATCATTACATATTTTGATGCATCCTTAACGTAATCCTTAAGCTGATAATCAACCTTTTCATTTTCTTCGACAAGACTCTGCGAATGTGAAACTCTTGTTGAAAGTCTCAAAAATACAGGAGTATCAAATTCTTCGGATAATTCGTATGCCTTCTTCGTGAAATCACGGCATTCCGCACTGTCTGACGGTTCAAGCATCAATATTTTTGAAGCCTTTGCATAATGACGTGAGTCCTGCTCGTTCTGTGATGAGTGCATACCCTGGTCATCAGCCACGCACATCACAAAACCGCCGTTTATGCCTGTATAGCTTGCAGTGAATACGGGGTCAGCCATAACGTTAAGACCAACATGCTTCATACATGTCATACTTCTTGCGCCTGCAATCGACGCACCCAGCGCCACTTCGCACGCTACCTTTTCATTGGGCGCCAATTCCACAAAAATATTATCGTATTTTACTATATTTTCTGTTATTTCGGTACTCGGTGTACCCGGATAAGACGAAACTACGGTAACGCCTGCTTCGTAAGCGCCTCTTGCAACCGCTTCGTTTCCCAGCATTAACTTTTTCATTGCTACAAGTCTTCCTCTCTGTTATTAAATAATTTATCGCTTTAACTTAATAAAACACTTACATTATATTTTATCAAAAAAATTCACATTAGTCAATACATAATAGTTGTTTAGATTTAATTGTCCTTTTTGGGGATTTTGTCATAAAAAGACAAAGGGGCGCAGTGAACAACACTGCGCCCCTCAATTATACATTCATTATTTTTTATTTACGTCAATAGGATATTTACCCGTGAAACAGCCTTCGCAATAACCGCAATCAGCATCGGGAATAATTTTCTTAAGGCTGTCTATGCTCAAAAATCCGAGACTGTCCGCACCAATAAGCTCACACATTTCATCGAGCGTACGTCCTGTTGCTATAAGCTGTTCTTTTGAGGGAACATCAGTACCGAAATAGCACGGATACAGGAACGGAGGAGCAGAAGAACGCACATGCACTTCTTTTGCACCAAACTTTCTTAAAAGGCTTACAATTCTTTTAGAGGTTGTACCTCTTACAATTGAGTCATCAACCATAACAACTCTCTTGCCTTCAACAGTACTGCGCAAAACATTAAGCTTTATTCTTACTGCATTTTCACGCATTTCCTGTGTCGGTTCAATAAAAGAACGTCCGATATATTTGTTCTTGATAAAGCCCTGACCGTACGGTATGCCTGATTCCTGAGCATAACCCATTGCGGCACTCAGACCTGAATCAGGTACGCCTATAACCACATCTGCATCTGCCGGATATTCCTGTGCAAGGTACTTTCCGGCAAGCATTCTCGAATCATGAACAGACTGACTATCCATAATTGAATCGGGACGTGCAAAATATAAATATTCAAATATACAAATTGTATGCGGATATTTTTTAGTATGAGTCTTAATGGTTTTCATATCTCCGTTCTGAACCACTACAATTTCGCCGGGTTCAAGGTCACGGACATATTCAGCTCCAACAGTGTCAAGTGCTGCTGTTTCTGAAGCAAAGACAATCTGCTTATCCTTTTTACCAATACACAAGGGTTTAATTCCCCATGGGTCACGGCATGCGATTAGCTTTTGCGGACTCATTACCAAAAATGCAAATGCTCCTTCAAGACAAGATACTGTTTTCTCAACTGCTTCTTCAATACTTGCCGATTCAAGACGCTTTTTTGCAATCATGTATGCAATCATTTCGGTATCTGTAGTTGTCTGGAATATAGCACCGTTTCTGCTAAGCTCCTCTTCAAGCTCTGCTTTATTCATCAGATTGCCGTTATTGGCAAGAGCAAGTGTTCCCTTTACATATCTGAGAACGAGAGGCTGCGCATTTTCACGCAAATTTTCTTCCTTTGTGGAATAGCGTACATGACCTATAGCCATATTACCCTTAAGCTGTTCGAGGGTTTCCCTTTCAAATACGTCATTTACAAGTCCCATACCCTTGAAATAGGATATTTCTCTGTTTTCATTAACAGCTATACCACAGCTTTCCTGCCCTCTGTGCTGAAGAGCAAACAATCCGTAATACGTAGAAGCTGCACAGCCTCCATTTGAATCATAAATTCCGAATACACCACATTCTTCTCCGATTCTTCTATCTTCCATTGAGCATTTTCCTTTCCTGTTTAGGATTGTGTTTTATCACATTAAATATTATATTACAATATGTTTTTAAAGTCAATCGGTGTATTTTAATTTTGTAAAAAAAGCGGATATGTGTCTGTATATGGGCTTTCAATATATTAATTACCACAAAATTATACAAAAAGTGATATATAAATAACATTCTGCTAAATTGTAATTTATAGTTGAGTGCATAATCGAAGCGAAAGCCTCCCTTGTGTAAAGGGAGGTGGGTTTTGCGTAGCAAAACTCGGAGGGATTGTTCATATATATT
>JAXJRQ010000171.1:0-3160 GCA_036310525.1 Clostridia bacterium | reverse complement strand
TCACAAATGTTGAATTTTCAAAGGTTTTACCCTCAAAACGGTTCAGTATACTTTCTTCTTTCTTCTCATACTCCGTCATTAAATCCGAAATACCGAGATTTACAGCATACTTTCTGAGCTTTTCGCCTTTATTTGATGAAATGTTAATAGAAGCAACTGCCAATGCTTCGTTATATGCACCTGCAAAGCCTGAAAAAGTGGTTACCGATGCGCAATATGCCT
The DNA here is from genome assembly GCA_036310525.1 of Clostridia bacterium. Lineage (GTDB taxonomy): Bacteria > Bacillota > Clostridia > UBA1381 > UBA1381 > UBA4716. The sequence goes on along the minus strand of JAXJRQ010000171.1, from coordinate 2,938 downwards.
TTAAAAGACGACTGACCTCGTCGGTGTATAAAAGGTAGTCCTCATCTGATAAATCAAGTGCAAGTAGTTCGCTGTTGTCTGCAAGAATTTCGGGAATATCCGAAGCATTTCCGCTTGATATGCTGTTAATAATTGTGCTCATGCTCCATGCACTGTACACATCCTCAAGGCATTTAAAGCTACCGCCGAAATCGGTAGTTTTCATGGCATAAATATATTTATTTCGCCATAAATCACCGTCAACAGAGGTAAGAAAAAGCTTTTCGCCGACTTGCTCGCAGATTTTTGCGGCAAGTGATTGCGATGGTTCATTGTTTATTAAAGTAAGTGCGCTGTCTGTGGTATCGGTTCCGTAAACCGTTACACCTGTTTTCTGTGCTTCGCCCATGACGTGGGCGTATCCGCCGCAGTATGCGTAAAAATTATATGTTTTATCTTCATTTTCAAGACCTAAATCAAAAGTAAGCTTAACCTCAGACAGCTCATCGCAGTCCGCTTCTTCAATCATTACAATGTTATCAGGGTTTTCAACGGTATTTTCGCCCTCGCTCATCATCACCATTACCGTAGTCGGGTATTCAATGGCGCTGTTATATGTAAGCTCTGCTTTTGTTGTGTTTGTGCTGTAAATAATTCTTACGTCAAGCGTCGAATTGTTTTGTGCATATGCGTGTCCTGATATACACAATGAAGCTAATAATATTATCCCCGTAAGCACGTTTATCCTGATTGTAATCACTCCTTAAAAACATCATTTAGATAATATTTTACTACATACTCACATATACTGTCAATAAATCAAAATATTTTTCGACAAATTTTCCTAAAAATCTCCTTTCGGGATTGACACAGCTTTATACACGCTGTTATAATATATTCATATTTATTCAGAAGGGAACACAACGCAAATGATAAAAGTAAGATATTTTTTTAGCATTGCAGTTATATTTGCGCTGACATCAATACTTGCATCGGCAGAAAATTTACCTGAAGAATCGGTGTTTATGCAGTATATAGCAGGCGAAAATTCAGAAAATGACAAGCTCACGGGTGAAATCCTTTTGTATGAAATTAATACTTTAACATCTGTTACCGATGAAAACGGAAATATTACATATACGGGTAATAATAACGACTCAGGCTTTATGAGAGCTGAAAAAGAGGGCAGTAATTCGCTTATGACAACAAGCTACAGCACTGTCGATGAAAACGGCACGCAAAAGCTTAAGAACGGAAATATCTGCTTTGATATTAATGCTGATTTGTGCAATCGTCCGTTAATGATAGAGCTGGAATATTTTGATGAGGGCAGTGAAAATCTTACATTGAGATATGTAAACAGTGTTGATGGCGGCTTTGGCTCAGCCCAAATCATGCGTACAGATACACGTGAATGGAAAACGGAAACGGTAAATATAGAAGATGCATATTTTTGTCAGGCTGATAATCCGTATGAATATACAATAAGAATTGAATCAAAGGGAATAGATACTTATATAAGAAAAATCACTGTTGCAACATGTACAGAGGAAGAATATAATGTAGCGGCAAATGCTGTGGAGAGGCTTTATATATCACCCGACGCTGTGGCGGAGGACTTTGAACTTCCGACTGCGGACGGTGTATCGGTTGTCTGGAAAAGCGAAAATGAGGCTGTGAGTATTGAGGGGAATACGGCGGTTTTAAACAGAGATTATATACCGCAGACGGCACAGCTTAGCGCCGCAGTAATTTGCGGTGATGCGGTCAGATTAAAAAGCTTCAGCTTTACGGTTTTACCTGTTCTTTATATGGCAAAGGCGCTTACCATATCCGAAGCGGCGCACGAAATAACGGACAGCATCTATACCATAACTGTTCCGATTACGGTTTCGGGCGAGGTTTTTGCGGAGTCATGTATAATGTTAATCAGTGCGAGTGAAAAAGATACATATAAAATAAAAAACGTAAGCATCGGCACTGCCAATCTTACGGATATAACAAATCTTAGTGCAAACATTCCCTACAGCGAAGATTATATTTATAAATATTACGTGCTGGCGAATGATTATGCGGTACTAAAAAACAACCCTCCCGCAAAGGTCAATCCCGTATTCAGTATGGAAAACGGCACGTTAAAAGCCAGCTGGGATAAACCTCCGGATGATTATAATGCCATTTCGTACTACAAAATTTTTGTTGACGGGATTGAGGTTGCAAGGATTTCCGAATTATCCGATGTTGAGAATACGGTGGGAAATTCGTACTTGTTTGAGGGACTTGATATGGCAAACAGCCACGCCGTATCAATTGTTGCATGTGACCATGAAGGACTTGAATCAGCGCAAAACATATCAGTAATCAGCCACGACTCTCTGATATGAAATATCCTTAAAGGTCAGCCTTAAAACAGCTTTTATCGAAGTCATCAAACCATCTTCAGACGATGTCTGAAGATGGTTTTTATTATATCATTAATTATATCACATGTCAATAAATTTTTATTAACTTTTTGACAATAATATAATATATAAACCTAATATTAATATATTATAATTATATTAAGAGGTGAATATAATGTCAAATCAAATCATAAAAATTAATAAACGTGGTGAAGATGGTTATAAAATGATTTCCTTACGTATAAAAGAGGGAACATTAAAAAAGATTGAAGATTTATCAGCAAAAAGTAACCGTTCAAGAAATGAAATTATAAATATTCTTCTTGAAAATTCGGTTGATAATGTTGAAATTGATTAAATTATGATGCCGTAGGGGAGGGGTTCCATCCCCTCCCGAGAACAAACAATTACGGGAGGGCACAGAGACCCTCCCCTACGGCGGTAAATTGTATACAATTGCAAACAATTATATTTGTAGGGACCGGCTTCCAGACGGTCCGTGTAAAATTAACCATAAACGGACAGTCGAGGACGCCTGTCCCTACGGCGGGATAATT
>JAXJRQ010000170.1:0-12346 GCA_036310525.1 Clostridia bacterium | reverse complement strand
AATGAGGACTACGCAAACTGTGAATTTCCGGTATTTGGCTATGAGGGCACATACAAGTATTATACTGAGGGTGAAACCATCATCGTCGGCGGCGGTGGCGGCGGTGGCGGCACCGTTAAGGTCGACAAGACCAGAAAGTATACAAAAGATATTTTCGGTAACGAGCATCCCACCCATATCGGTTATATCAAGGGTTATCCCGATGGTAGTGTGCGCCCTGAAGGTGATATTACACGTGAGGAAGTAACTGTTATTCTTTACAGAATAAAGAATAAGGACTACGAAGAACCGTTTGTTTCAAGCGGTGATGTGTTCCCTGATGTAATTGAGGGCAGATGGTCTTTAACAGAGATTGAATATATGGCTGACCATGAGGTGGTTGAGGGTTATCCCGACGGAGAATTCAAGCCTTCAAGAAATCTTACCCGTGCGGAGTTCTCGGCACTTGTAAGACGATTTGCAAAAATTGAAGATGCCGACGTGGAAAATATCTTTGATGACCTCAAAGACAGCCATTGGGCATATGGTGATATTATTGCTCTTTATAATGCAGAGCTGATGGAAGGTTATGAAGACGGAACATTCCGTCCTGAGGATAACATTTCAAGAGCAGAGGTTATGACTGTAATCAATAAGCTTCTTGGACGTAATCCTTCAATTCCGTACGTAAAATCACTTGACTTTAACCCGTTCAATGACCTTCTGATTGACAGATGGTACTATGTAACGGTGCTTGAAGCAACAATTACTCACGACTATTATCTCGACAAAACAGGTCTTGAATATAAGTGGGAAAACTGGAAATAAAAATTATCGGGCGGGATTAATATCCGCCCGATAATTATATGAAACTATATAAATTAGTATTGTGGAAAGGAAGTAATATTATGAGAATAGCAGTTACATATGAAAACGGAGAGATTTTTCAGCATTTTGGTCATACGGGGGCATTTAAAATTTATGATGCCGAAAATGGCAAGATTACAGTGGCAAATGTTGTAAGCACAAACGGCAGCGGACACGGTGCGCTTGCAGGTATGCTCAAAGTGCTTGAGGTTGATGTTCTGATATGCGGAGGCATCGGCGGTGGTGCGCAGATGGCACTTAAAGAAGCAGGTATTGAGCTGTTTGGCGGTGTGAGCGGCGATGCGGATAAAGCTGTTGAAGCTTTCCTTGCAAACGAGCTTTCATATAATCCTGAAGTGAAATGTGATCATCATGACCATGAACACGGAGAAGGACATACATGCGGTGAACATGGCTGCGGAAGTCATAATTGCGGCGGTCATAGCTGTCATTAACAGGAAACGGTTATGATATTGTAATTATTGTAAGCTGTAAAAAATTAAAAGACAAACAGCCGATGCATAGCATCGGCTGTTTGTTATATATTAAAAATATTTCCAAAGTGTTGCCTTGACCGTAAAAATGGTGATTTTAGAAAAAACGTCAAACCTGCGGTCATTGACAAAAACTCATTTTCGTGCTAAAATAACTTGACTTGAAAAAGGAACGGTGTGAAAATGATGAGAAAAAGAAAGTTTTTTAAACGAATCCTCATATTTCAAATTTTTATAACTGTATTTTATATAATTGTATTTTCTGTCGTGAACTATATTCAGAGTGCAAAGCTTACTAATAACAGCTTTGACAAGGAAAATAAAATCCTTGTTGACCAGATAAGCCGCAGAGCGGATTCAATTTTCAAGGAAGCAAACGAAACGGTTATCGGACTTCTTGACAATATCTATGTGCTCAGATGGGTTCAGAATACTTCGGATGTTTACATTGCCGGTAAGGTGTGCGATGAGCTTATGAAGCATGGAAGCGGTGATTCGTTTGATGTGTGTTTTGTTCCGTGTGATGGTGATCTTGTTGTGTCAAGGGATGGTACATATACGTATGAATACTTTTTGAAGGTTTATGGGGTTGAATATGTATCGTTTGATGATATTGAAAAGGGACTTGCAAGTGACCGTTACGGAAGTGTTTTTCTTGAAGGCGAAAAGGATTTACTTGAGATTAAGAAATATACGTTCGAGAAGAAGGAAGCGCTTTATTGTCTTAAGGTCTATAATAAGAACGAGCTGTTTCACCGTCTTGGCGAAGATGAAACGAGGATAGTAATCTGCAAGGACGGTTCGCCCTTATCTTTAACGGGAGCATTTGAGGAAGGCGAAGCGGAAAAAGTGTGTGAAGAGCCCAGAGCGGAATATTCAGATTATGGTGGATTCCGTGCATATAAAAGGCAGTCGGAATATAAGCCATTTACGTATATTTACTGTATACCCAAGAGCGGTCTGAATATTGTAACCAGAACAACAAATATAAACTCTGTTCTGATTGGTATGATGTTTGGTGTATTCGGACTTGTGCTTGTATATTTTTCAACTAACGGTATATACAGTCCGATTGACAAGCTTCTAAAGCTTACGGATTTTTCGGGAAAAAAGGCAGAAGAAAACGAGATTTCGTATATAATGAATCTTTACAGTGAGCTTGATATGCGAAACTTAAAATACGAGGAAATTTCTAAATATGCTGAAATAACCGAGCGAAAACGTGCAATAGAGAGTCTGCTTCAGGGGATTATTCCGAGTGATAAGGCAGAGGAAATAATTTCGGAGCATAATATTACGTGCTTTAACGGTGAATTTTATGTGGTGTATCTGAAAATGCAGTGCAGTAATGCGGGAATGGAGACGGACGTAAGTGCTGTCATTCACGAGCAGATGCGTTGTATCGTGACAGAGGCACTGGACGAGAGCGGTATTCAGTGTGAAGCACTCACGATAAATCTGATGAACATTGTGCTTCTGTGCAGAGGTGACAAGAAGGCTATTTCGGATGTGCTCATGCAGGTTTGCGGAATTGCTGAGACGATGTATGATTGTCAGATTAACTGTATAATTTCAGAAAAGGCCGGTAGTGTTGAGGAAGCGCACAAGCGTTATGATGAGGTGCTGTTTGCGAATGAAGTTAATGTGTTTAATGCAAATAACATACTGTCGTATACGGGTGAGAAAAATCAGCAGGACTGGTCATCGCAAATGGATTTCTATTATCCGATAGAAACGGAGCGTGCGATTATTTCCGACCTTGTAGCCGGCAGATGGGAATCGGCACAGCGTACATTTGACAATGTTATGGAAATCAACATGAACTATATCAAATCCACTAATGTAAATATTGGTTTTCTGCGTAATATTTTAAGCGGTACAATTATACGTACAATGCAGTTTATAAATTGCGGCAACGATACGGAGCTTTTAAAAGCATTCAGCGAGCTGAGACATGCAAGTAATATTTCGGAGCTGAATACACAGATTAAGAAAATTTTTGCCATAATAAATAATTTCGTACAGGATAATGTAAATGTACGCAACAGAGAAATGATTGATTCGGTATGTAAAATCATCGAAAAAGATTATGACAAGGATTTATCGCTTGCTGAGATTGCGTATAAGTTTAACATATCGCAGTCTCATCTGAGTGAGCTGTTTAAAAAGTATACGGGTGATAATTTCAAAACATACGTCAACCGTAAAAAGATTGATAAGGCGAAAGAACTTCTCACAAGCAATAAAAATATAAAGGTAAAACAATTAAGCGATATGCTGGGCTTCAACAGTGTGAATACATTCATAAAGGTTTTCGGAAAGCATGTCGGAATGTCTCCGGGACAATATGCAAAAGACATGGCAGTAAAAACAGAAAAGGCCGCAGAGTCAGAATAAACCTGACTCTGCGGATTTTTTTGCCCTTTTTTCGGGAACGAAAAAAGGGCAACTTTAGAAAAACAAACCATTTACCTTGAAGCTGTAAATATGCTAAAATATAATCAGGAATAAATCACGAGAGGAGAGAGTTTGACATTGAAACAAAAAACTCGTATGACAAAAGAAGAACGGTGCATCAGGAACAGAAAAATATGGGTAGGCATAAAACGTGACAAGCATTTGTATTTTATGCTGATATTGCCCGTATTGTTCTTTTTGATTTTCTGGATGTACCCACTGTATTTTTTACAGATTGCATTTAAGGACTATAAACCGTTTTTAGGTCTTGGGAAAAGTCCGTGGGTAGGATTTGAACATTTTGTGACCTTCTTTTCGAGTCCGTATTTTGGCAGAACGCTCAAAAACACTTTGATGATAAGCGTATACGGAATTATATTTAAATTTCCTGCGGCAGTAATTCTCGCACTGCTCTTTAATGAGGTAAAGAGCAAAATATTTGTGAAGGTGACGCAGACGATTGTTTACATGCCGCACTTTATTTCAGCGGTTGTAGTTGCAGGAATGATGATAACATTTTTATCGCCTTCGAGCGGATTTATAAATCATCTGATTGTAAAGCTTGGCGGTGACCCGGTTTACTTCCTTGCTGAATCGAAGTATTTCAGAACGATTTACACCATTATGGGAATATGGCATAACGTCGGATTTTCGTCGATTATATTTATTGCGGCTCTGCAGGGAATAGATCAGGACTTGTATGAGGCGGCAAAAATCGACGGTGCAGGCAAGATGGCTCAGGTCAGATACGTTACAATTCCGGGTATTTTACCGACAATTGTAATTCAGCTTATAATCTCAGTCGGAGGAATTCTTGGTGTAGGCTATGAAACAATAATTCTTCTGTATCAGCCGTCCACATATGAAACTGCCGATGTAATTTCAACGTACGTTTACCGAAGCGGTCTTCAGGAAGGAAATTATTCCTTTGCGACTGCAGTAAGTATATTCAACAGTGTTGTTGCCGTTTTACTTGTGACGATTGTTAATAAAATCAGCCGCAAGGTAAACGAAACAAGTCTTTGGTAAAGGGGGAAGAGTAAAATGAATCTTGAAACAAGAGGCGAAAAGATTTTTAAGGTATTCAACTACATATTGCTGTCACTCATATCGCTGATTACTCTTTATCCTGTGGTATACGTAATTTCAGCATCACTGAGTTCTCCTGCGGCAGTGCTTGCGGGAAGGGTTGCTATATGGCCGGTTGAACTTACACTTGACTCCTATAAGATACTTCTTAAGGATGCAGACATTTATAGGGCATATGCAAACACCATTTTCTATACGGGTGTCGGAACGCTTATATCAATAACGCTCGAAGTGCTTATGGCGTATCCGCTTTCCAAAAAGAGACTTTTCGGCAGAAGCGGAATAAGCATGGGACTTGCTTTTTCGATGTGGATTTCGGCAGGTATGATTCCCTTGTATCTCGTTATTAAGAGTTTAGGACTTTTAAATTCACGTATGGGTCTTCTGATACCGTTTGCATGTTCGGCGTATCACATAATTCTTTTAAGAACATTCTTCCAGTCGCTTCCCGAAGCGTTTGAAGAATATGCGAAAATTGAAGGCGCAGGTGACTGGCGAATTCTCACTTCAATTTACATACCGCTTTCAAAAGCGGCAATTGCAACGGTTATTCTCTATATCGCTGTCGGAAAATGGAATTCATATTTCTGGGCGATGACAATTTTAAGAGATGACAGTAAAATGCCACTGCAGGTACTTCTTAAGAACATGGTAGTTCAGATGTCGGTATCGACTTCGGGAGATAGTGCAGGCGGTGCAACAAATTTATCACAGGAAACCATGGTATATTCAACAATGGTTATTGCGATGGTTCCGATGCTTATTCTGTACCCCTTTATACAGAAATACTTTGTTAAGGGTGTCATGGTAGGCGGAGTAAAAGGTTAATAATTTTTTTACAATAATAAAAAAAGAAAGGAAGAGAGAAAAATATGAAAAAAATTATTTCAATGGGACTTGCGGCTGTGCTTTGTGTAGGTATGCTTGCAGGCTGCGGTTCCAGCAGCGAAGAGACGGCATCAAACGGCGGCAATGCAAAATATGCCGCAAGCGACAAACCTATTAAGGCAACAATTTTCCTTATGACAGGAAATACTGGCGCATTCAATGCAGAAAAGTGGACGGTGTTCCAGAAAGCAGCAGAGCTTACCAATGTAACACTTGAAGGTGTTACATCATCTGCTAATTCAGATGCAACATCAGCGTATAATCTGATGATGGCTTCGGGAGAGGTTGCCGATATTATCGGTACGGATAAGGTGAATATTGAAAAATACATCGATCAGGGTGTATATATTGACCTTACAGAACTTATCGACAAGCATGCTCCCAACATCAAGAAATTTCTTGAAGAAAATCCTGATATGAAAAAGGGTGCTACATATCTTGACGGAAAAATGTATTTTGTTCCGTTCATGGCAGACGGAAAGGCTTCAACAGGCTGGTATGTAAGAAAAGACTGGCTCAAAAAGCTTAACCTTGAAGAACCTAAAACAGTTGACGAGCTTTATAATGTCATGAAGGCATTCAAGGAGCAAGACCCCAACGGAAACGGAAAAGCTGATGAAATTCCGTATTTCCAGAGAGGAAAGACGGTAGCTGATTTGTATTCACTATTCGGTGTAAGACCTGATTGGAATGTAGGTGCGGACGGTAAAGTTGTTTATGGTCAGTATACACCTGAATTCAAGGTTGCGGTTGAAAATGTTGCGAAGTGGTACATGGAAGGACTCATCGACAGAGAAATTTACACACGTTCGCAGAATGCAAGAAACTATGCACTTCAGGAAAATCTTGGCGGTGTAACTCACGACTGGTTCACATCAACATCAACCTTCAACAAGCTTCTTGCTTCGTCAATTGAAGGCTTTGATTTCTCGCCGATTGTTCCGCCTGCTGACATCAACGGTAAGCAGTGGGAGCCAAACTCCAGAAAAATTGCTGCAAGCTCAGGCTGGGGTATATCATCTCTTTGTGAAAATCCCGAAGCGATGATTAAGTACATGGATTTCTGGTTCACAGAGGAAGGACGTCTTCTTGCAAACTACGGTATCGAGGGCGAGCACTGGACAATGGTGGACGGAAAGCCGACCTTTACTCAGGCAATGTTTGAGGGTGAAGAAACAGTAGTTCAGAAGCTGTGGAAAATCGGTGCACAGGTTCCGAGCGGTATGGCATATCATCAGGACTACTGGTATGAGGAACAGACTCTTGAACCTGATGTGCAGGAGGCTATCAGAACTTATATTGACGGCGGATATATTGCCGACCAGTTCCCGGGATTGTCCTTTACTGAAGAGGAGCAGAAGATAATCGACACAAAGTTTCCTGCAATCAAGACATTTGTAAGTGAAACGGAACAGCAGTGGATTATGGGTTCAAAAGATGTTACAACAAGCTTTGATGAATATATGAACTCATTAAAGAACATGGGTATGGACGATGTTGTTGCAGTTTATAATGCGGCATATGAAAGATATACAAAAAATTAATTGTTAATTTAGCGGGAAGGCTGCAATGTTGTTTGTAGGGACCGGCCTCCGGACGGTCCGTGTAAAATTGACCACAAACGGACAGTCGAGGACGCCTGTCCCTACAGCGGTATGATTATTTACGTCACCGATAAATAACAATTCAACACACCAACGGACACATCAGAGGCATGCATAAAATAACATCGGTCGGCGCTTGGTTGGTTGTCAGACCGAAAATATAATTTATGCCGCAGAAGCGGCGGAATGGAGGATAAATATGTTTAAAAAATTATCTGTATTAATTGCAGCGGCAACGCTGTGTACTAATCTGGGAATGATTGCTCCTGTTTCAGCAACGACAACAACGACAGGCGAAACAGTACTTGTTGAATCAAACTTCCAGAACTGTAACCTCGGTACATACACTGCAGAAAATTAGAAGAACGGCGAAACTGATTTACGAAACGGTGTAGTTATGGTAGATGATAATGACTTGAATACGAAATATACCATTAAGAATGGTGATTCTTATGAGAACATAAGTGAAGCAGATATTGTTAATGATGGTGGTACAAAGGTACTTCGTCTGAATACTTTTCTGAATACATATAAAATGACAGATGGATTAACTGAGGAGGATGCAAATTATCCGGTTGTGAAATCAATCGGAAAGGTTCCACAAAACAGTAAAGTAAGGATTGATCTTGAACTGAAGATGAGTCCGAGAGTATCATTTTATCTGCATCACTCGAAACCAAATCATACTGATTGGAGAATTTGGAGATTTGAAGGTAACAACGGCTCGACACATAAGATAAAAGTGCTGTACAACACGGATACCGGAAAAATTCCGGTTTGTAATATATACAATAAGCACACTGTAATAATGGATACTGCTACAGGAGCAATGAAGGTATATTTGAACGGTGATTTTATATGGGAAACAAGTACTGAGAAAATCGGAAGAGCACCGGCTTGGGGACAGGAGTTGTTCTTTAGACATATAACAAATACAAGCGAATCTTATAAACCGGTAATTACATATAATGCAGAGGATAATACAAAAATCGAAAGCGTTAAAAATCCTCAGTATGTATATGTAAAGTCACTGAAAATGACAACTTATTCAGACACAGCACTTGAAAGTGTAACTCCTGCTGATGGTTCAAGTGTGGCAACACCGACAGAGGCTGTATTTACATTTAACAATGAAATTAAATCAGTTGAAGAAGCAACAATTTATCCTTCAGACGGAGATGCTGTTGCGGTTGATGTATCATCGCTTGTTATTGATGGGAAAACTGTAAAAGTTCCTTATCTGTTTAAAGATAATGTAGATTATATTGTTGAGCTTGGCGGTGTAAGTGACGGTGCAACCTCAACAGACGCATCTACAAGCTTTAAAGCAGAGGCATGGAGTTACAAATATATCGGAAATCCTGTTGTTTCATCGGTTGATAATAATACATACTTTGTAAATGAAGATTTTACAAATTCTGACGACACAAATATTATTACGGCAGATAACAAGCATAGTGCGTGGAGTTTTGCTTGGAAGAATGATATTGTACCCGAAACTGCAATTGTAGAAAATGGAAAAGAAGGTAAAGGTTTTCAGGTTACAGCTGGTCATGAATTACGAATAAATTTCAAGAAAAATACTTATCTTGACAGTACTACAGCAGTGAGCTATGATGTATTCCTAGGTGCAAATACAAAACAGTTTATTTTTGGCAGAGATGATTATTATAAAATCATAGAAGTAGATCCTGAAACTAAGGTTGAGACAGTAATAAGTAAAGGTAATGCATATCCTGTAGTAGCTGCATGGGAGTATGGTTATTATAATTACAATGAGAATGCTCAGAGTACTGCACCAATGACTTTAGGGGAATGGCATAAGGTTTTTGTTACAATTTCTGATACAGCAGGAACAACAATTTATGTTGACGGAGAAGTTGTTCATAATATACCTAAGCCGAGCACTTATAGCGGACTTAGTGCAACAAACTTCTTTAGTATTAAAGCATCTGGTGATAATGTAATATTAGATAATCTTAAAATTTATCTTGACGGAAATGCAACAGCGCTTACTGCTGTAAGTCCTGCGTATGACGGAACAGCTACGGCATCATCACCTCTTGAATTTACATACAGTGAAATTATCGGTGATGCTTCGGGTGCAACACTTATTGTAAAGCCTGCCGATACAAACGAGGCAGTAACTCTTACAAACGGAAACGGTATGAGTGTAAACGTAGAAAACAATACTGTTAAGCTTATTCTTGATGATGCACTTGCAGCAGGTAACTACGGTGTTGAGCTTTCAGGTCTTAAGGATGCATATGGTTCAGCTGTGGGAGCAGTAAGAACAAGATTTACAACAACTGCTGATGCAGAATGGACTATGACTGATGTTGAGGAAACAACTGTTGAACCGAAAACAAAGAGATATTCGTTCAAGGTTAAGCATCAGGGCGATGCAGCTGCAGCACAGATGGTAGTTGCGGTATACAACTATGAAGGTACACTTTCAAGTGTAGTAGTGTGTGACCCTGTTTCAGTAGACAGCGACTGGACCGATTTATCGGCAGCTGCTGAGTATGGCGCAGGTAAAGACACAAAGATTTTCCTCTGGAACAGTACTAACGGTATGAATCCGATTATCAGCGCAATTGAAAAATAATTAAATTATTGTCTGTATGGAGACTTCTGTCTCCATACAGACAAATAAAAATGTAAGAGATTTGTGTTTTTTGCAAGCACCTTTGGGGAAAGATGTTTGCAAAAGAGGCAAATGTAAATTGTAATTTATCGGTGTGATTAAAATGTATTGTAGGGCACAGCCTTTAGAGTGTGCCGTAAAAATCATATTTACGGTTTGTCGGAAATCGCCGAACCCTACAAACAACCATTTTCGCCGTAGGGACAGGCGTCCTCGACTGTCCGTTTATGGTTAATTTATAGGTGGCGTAAATAATTTAGTCTTGTAGGGGCGGATGCCCACATCCGCCCGTGAACATAGCAACGGGACGATGTAGGCATCGTCCCCTACAATCATCATTGCAAACATACCGATAAATTACAATTTAACAGCATACTACTATGTAACTAATAATTTTAAATATAATTAAAGCTACGAAAGTGGCGGAATGGAGGATAAATATGTTAAAAAAATTATCTCTGATACTTGCGGCTGCAACGTTATGTGCTAACCTGGGGATTATTGTACCCGTATCGGCTTCGGCTGAATCAGAAACCGTACTTATTGAAACGGATTTTGCAAGCTGCAATATCGGCGCATACACTGCTGAAAATCAGACCGACGGAGAAAACGATTTGCGAAAAGGGCTGATTATGGCAAACGACAGTGTTCTAAGCTCCGGTTATACAATCAAAAACGGTGATACATACGAAAGCATAAGTGAAGCTGATATTGTCGATGACGATGGTAAAAAGGTACTTCGACTGAATACCTTTTTGGGCACCTATACAAAGGCTGACACGATAGAACAGTCAACATATCCTATAGTTCAGTCAGTGACACAGCTGCCGACAAGCGGTAAGGTGAAAATTGACCTTGAGCTTAAGATGACTAATCACTCAAAGCTTTTGATGAACCATTCAAAGCCTAATCATGCTGACTGGCAGTTCTGGAGACTTGAAAGACATAACGGTGCGTATTATCAGGTAAAGGTTTTGTACAATACAGGTACAGGTGTAACGGCTTTTTACAACCAGTATAATAAGCATACAATTATATATGATACCGAAACGGGTGCTATGAGTGCATTCGTAAATGATACTCCCGTATGGTCTGGACAGGCACAGCTTCCGGCATGGAATAAAGAATTATTTATACGTCACGAGACAAATATGGGAGATGCGTATAAGCCTGTTGTAACATTTAATGAAGAGGACAGCACAAAAATTGAAAGTGTGACAAATCCTCAGTATATTTATATTAAGTCACTTAAAATGGCTAAATACACAGACATTGCTTTTGAAAGCGTTACTCCCGAAAACGGTTCAAAGGCTTCAACTCCAAAAGAGGCGGTATTTACATTCACTAATAATATTGCAAATGTCGGCGGTGCAACCGTGACCGCTGTTGGCGGCGAGACTGTAGAATTAGATACATCATCGCTTGTTATTGATGGCAAAACAGTAAAAGTTCCGTATGACTTTGAGGAAGGAACCGTATATACTGTTGCGCTTACGGGTGTAAGCGACGGATCAACCTCGGTTGATGCATCAACAACATTTACCGCAGAAGCATGGGCATTCAGCAATATTATAGAGCCTGTCATAGAAGAGCCTAAAGATGAAAGCGTATATTTTGTAAATGAAGACTTTGAAAATTGCGACAATGAAAACCTCATTCTTGCAAAAAATATGCACAAAGAATGGGGAATCGAAAAGAGCACAAAAACTTCAATTACTGAAACAGCAGATGGCAGAAAAGTACTTTTGCTTAGTGCAGGTTCGGATTTCCGTATAAAATATGATAAAAAGCTTGGTCTGCTTGATAACACTACTACACTTACCTATGACGTATGCCTCGGAGCAAATACAACGCAGTTTAATGTTGACAGAGATGACTACAAGAGAGACAGCAGCGGAAACGGTGTAGCATATCCTATTGTAGCGGCATGGCGTAACGGTGCTTTCGTAAACGGTTCGGATTCAGTAACTGCTCTGACTAAAGGTGCATGGCATAAAATGATGGTTACGATTTCCGATGCAGACGGAACGACTGTTTATGTTGACGGAAAGAAAATTTTAAATACAGCCAAAGCCGAAAACTATGACGGACTCAGCGCCACAGGATTTTTCAGATTTAAGGCAGTAAGTGACAGCGTAATGGTTGACAATCTAAAGCTTTATCTCAACAAGAGCAAAACGGTTCTCAAAGAGATAATTATTATCTACTACAAACCCCAGAAACACAAGGTTTCTGGGGTTTCTTTTTGCCCTTTGTCGCAACTTTGTCGCAAATGGTTTGCTACAAACAAAAAAATACTGCCACTATTCAGTAGCAGTATT
>JAXJRQ010000169.1:0-2731 GCA_036310525.1 Clostridia bacterium | reverse complement strand
CCGTAGGGGAGGGGTTCCATCCCCTCCCGTGCACAAATATATTACGGGAGGGCACAGAGACCCTCCCCTACAATCACAAACGCAAAACACCCCTATAAATTACAATTTACAAAAGAAAGGATTAAAAAAAATGCTTATAATTCAGAACGGATACGAATGTGAATATGAATTAAGGCTTTTTTCAAATCTTTTTTTTGATAAAGACGAAGAAGGATACATACTGTCAAACTTTACATATGAAAACAACAAAATAAACGTATACACCGAGATAATTTTTGGGTTTGACACATATTTTGAAGATTATTATTTTGAATTTGATACAAAAGATAAATCAGAGCGTCTGATAAAGAAGATATTTACAGCCGCATGTACAAAATCGCTTTGTCATGCTGCAATGAAAATAAGAAAAATAAATCTGCCCTGGGGAGTTATGTGCGGAATACGTCCGGCAAAAAATGTGCGTGTACTGCTTGAAGAAGGATATTCACATGAAGAGGTTGAAGAAATTTTCAAGGAAATATACGAGGTAAGCGACGAAAAAATAAATCTTGCGCATACTGTTGCAAAAAATGAAGAAATACTTCTAAATAATATAGGCGAAAATAGCGTAAGTATTTATATAGGAATCCCGTTTTGTCCGACAAGATGCCTTTATTGCTCGTTCGTTTCAACCGATATACATACAAGCGGAAAATATATGGACGAATTTGTGGAAAAACTGCTCCTTGAAATTGATAAAACAGCAGAAATTTTAAATAAGCTTGGAATGTACGCCGAAAATATATATATCGGCGGCGGTACACCCACCACTCTGAGCGCAGAGCATCTGAATAAGGTGTTTAACAGACTAAAAAATCATTTTGATTTTTCAAAAATAAAGGAATTTACCCTTGAAGCAGGCAGACCCGACACAATTAATGAGGAAAAGCTTCGTGCGGCAATTGAGGGCGGAGTAAACAGAATAAGTATAAATCCGCAGACAATGAATAGCGAAACACTCAAAAAAGTGGGACGTACCCACTCACCGCAGATGGTAAGGGATTGTATGAAAATGGCTCGTGAGGCTGGGTTTAATAATATAAATATGGATTTAATTGCAGGTCTTCCCGATGAAAGCGTTGAAATGTTTAAAAAGAGCCTTGATGAGGTTATAGAATTAAACCCCGAAAATATAACCGTTCATTCCATGTGTATAAAGCGTGCGGCAGACTTAAAGAGTAAAATAAAAGAGCTTACCGATGCCGAAAAAATGAACGAAATGCTTTCATATACACAAAAGCGTATGAAAGAAACAAACCGTGAGCCGTATTATATGTACCGTCAGAAAAATACAAGCGGAAACCTTGAAAATGTGGGTTATGCAAAAGACGGATTTATGAGCACATATAATGTGAATATAATGGAGGAAAAGCAGACCATAATTGCACTTGGCGGCGGCGGAAGCAGTAAAATTGTAATGGGTGACAAAATTGAAAGAGTTTTTAATTTCAAAGACCCGCTTGAATATATACGTCGCTTTGACGAGATACTTTCTAAAAAAGATGAAATAGTAGAAATTTTAAAAAACGGAGGAAAGGACTGATAAAATGATAGATAAAATTCTTAATGAGTATGAGGAATACCGCACCTTTGCTGAAATTTCCAGAAAAAAGAGAATAGAAGAAGTTTATGAAAAATTTCCCCGTATAAAGGAAATAGAAGATGAAATTTTCAGACTCGGCTCTGAAAATATGATAAATATTTTGAATAATCCTGATGAAAGCGAAAAATTAAATTCTGAATTTAAGAAAAAAATAAAAAAGCTTCAGGATGAAAAGAAAACAATTATAAAAGAAAATAAAATAGATAAAAACTATGACAAAGCGGTGTATCGCTGTAATATTTGCTCCGATACAGGCTATACGGAGGACGGCAGAAAATGCGTGTGCTTTAAGCAGAAGCTTATAAATGAGGCATATGCAAAATCAAATCTCGGCGAAATGCTTGAAAAACAGAATTTTGATAATTTTTCGTTCGAGTATTATCCCGAAAAATTAGCCGATACAGATGTTTCTCCGCTTGAAAACATGAAAAATATATATAACCGTGCGAAAAGCTTTTGCGATAATTTTGAAAAGGAAACAAAAAGTCTGCTGTTTTACGGCAGTACGGGACTTGGCAAAACGTTTCTTTCAAGCTGTATTGCAAAAAATCTCATGGATAACGGTAAAATTGTAATCTATTCACGTGCACCAAAGCTTTTTGGTATGTATGAGGACTATAAATTCGGCAGAAACCCCGATAAAACTCTTATAGACGAAATATATAATTGTGATTTACTTATAATTGATGACCTCGGCACTGAATCAAAAAACAGCATGAACATATCCCTTATTCTTGAAATAATAAACGAAAGAGCTTCCGAAAACAAAAAAACAATAATTAACACTAATCTTGACCTTAGCGAGCTTACAAAGCAATACAGTCAGCGATTTACGTCAAGAATTATTGAATACTTTATAACATGCAAATTCACAGGCAAGGATATACGCATCCAAATGCTTACCAAATAATTTCGGACGGTTAAATTTTTGCATCTTACTACTCGGTGTCGCTCGGAGTACCTTCGTACACCGTCGTTCCACCGAGCAGCAACCTACGAAAATTTCCTTCAGCCGTGCAATCAGGATATTCAAATTGTAATTTATCGGTGAGATAGATATTATGATATTGTATAGGCGGGTGCCTACAT
>JAXJRQ010000168.1:0-10853 GCA_036310525.1 Clostridia bacterium | reverse complement strand
TTCGTACACCGTCGTTGTGCCGAGCAGTTGGGATATTCAAATTGTACTTTATAGGGGTGTTTTGCGTTTGTGATTGTAGGGGAGGGTCTCTGTGCCCTCCCGTAATATATTTGTGCACGGGAGGGGATGGAACCCCTCCCCTACGGTGGGATAATTGTTTACATCCCGATAAATTACAATTTATCGGTGAGATAGATATTATGATATTGTAGGGGCGGACAGTCGAGGACGCCTGTCCCTACGACGGGATAATTATTTACGTCACCAATAAATTACAATTTACATAAAAAAGACATAAACGACCATCGTTTATGCCTTTTATGGAAGGATTTATTTTACGGCTTCGGTATTTTCGTTATTTTCAGCCGTAGCAGTTTCATTGCTTTCTACGCTATCCTCGGTTTTGCCTTTTTCCTTTATTTTAATAATATACTCCGTTCCCCAGTCAAAGCTGTTTTCCTGCATATTTGCTTCCATTCCCTCGGTTTTCACTATATCAAGCGAACGCTTAACCGTATTTTTAAACACGGCAAGATTCTTTTTGGGATTATGTAGGAGAGGAGTTTTTAAGGGATTTTCTTCAAGGATTGCGTCAATCAGGTCATAGCTTTGTCTGAGACTTAAATTGTTAAGGCAAATCGTCTGCGCCGCCTCAATCTGCTTTTTTTCGTCGCTTATTCTTAAAAGCGCTTTTGCGTGGTCCTCCGACAGATTATATTCCCTTACAAGCTTTTTCACGAACGGCGAAAGCTTTAAAAGCCTGATTTTACCGAGTATTCCGAGTCTGTTCTGTCCCGTTTTTTCGGCGGTTTCCAAATCGGTCATGCCCTGATTTCTGATAAGATTTTCATAGCTTTGCGCAATCTCAAAAAACGACAAATCCTCACGATGCAGATTTTCCAGAAGCGACAGCAGTGCCGAGTTTTTTACATCGGTATTGATTATCACCGCAGGGATTTTTTTATAACCAAGCTGTTCACACGCACGAAACCGTCTCTCGCCCGCCACAAGCTCATACTCCGACTCAACTCTGCGCACCGTTACGGGCTGAATAAGACCAAACTCCTTTATGGAATTTTTAAGCTCCTCCATCGCCTGAGGGTCAAAATATTTTCTCGGCTGGTTCGGGTTTTGACCTATCATATCCATCGGTAAATTGACTATTCTTTTTTCATCATGTACTTTTTTTAAAAATCTATGCATTTTTCCTGCCTCATATAACATGCTCGTTTTCCTTTTGTTAAAAAAGAGCAAACAGCAATAATGATGCCGCACGGATAAACGCTTTGGCTCTCATTACCGCTGTTCACCCTCGGTGGTGGAAGGTGTAAGACATTTGGGGGTAGACAGAGCCTTGGGGAAACTCTGCTTGAATGTACCTTTCAGATACTTGTCTTACAAGAACTATTATACCAGACTTTTCCAAAAAAGAAAGCAAATTCGTTCGACCGAATTTGCTCTCTTTCGTCATTATTTTTTTATTTCTTCAAATTATAACAATTTCCGCCACAATTTTTTGTCTTAATTCCTTTTTTCTGAGGGAATCGCATCGGAGTTTGTCGCACTTTTTTTACAATAATTATGCAATGCTTAAGCTCCGAAAACGGAATTTGTATCTCACTGACGCACTCCACCTCACCGCCGAGCATAGAAATCATGCGCTTTGCTTCTTCAAGCTCCTCGTATGCGGCAGGGCCTTTCAGCGCAAGGAAATATCCGCCGACCTTCACAAAGGGCAGACACCATTCACAAAGGCGTGTCATATTCGCAACCGCACGTGACACAACCGTATCGAATTTTTCACGATACATTGCGTTTTGTCCGCCGTCCTCCGCACGTGCATGGACAAACTCAATGTCGTTTACAAAAATTTTTGAGGTGATGTCCTTTAAAACGGTAAGACGTTTATTGAGCGAATCAAGAAGTGTGAGCGAAATCTGCGGATTTGCAATTTTTAAAACAAGACCCGGAAATCCCGCACCCGTTCCGACATCAATCACCTTGCCGTTTACATGCTTAGTTGTGATTGCGCTCATGCTGTCGAGAAAATGCTTTATTGCAATGCCCTCGTCATCGGTGATTGCTGTAAGATTAATTTTTTCGTTCCATTCCTTTAAAAGGCGTGCATATTCAAGAAACTGCCCGATTTGTTTATCATCAAGCATAATTCCCATTTGTTCTGCGCCGTTTTTTATAATATCCTTCATCAGCCTAAAATTCTTTCAATCATATCCGCAAGCTCTTTTGCCTTTTTAGTGATATATTCCTTGTCCTTGCCTTCAATCATTACACGTACAAGCGGTTCTGTTCCCGAAGGACGGATAAGCACTCTGCCCTCGCCTGCAAATTCTTCCTCAAGCTCCTTGCATTTTGCGGCAATTTCCGCATTTTCCATGTATGAGTTTTTATTCTCAAGCTTTACTGTTGCATTGCACAGCACCTGAGGCATAACCTCCATAATTGAAACCGCCTCTGACGCTTTTTTGCCCGTCTTTTTAAGTACCGCTAAAAACTGCAGTGCCGAAACAAGACCGTCGCCTGTGGTATTGTGGTCAAGGAATATGATATGTCCCGACTGCTCGCCGCCTATGTTATAGCCGTTTTTGAGCATTTCTTCAAGAACATATCTGTCGCCGACCTTTGTTTTGGGGATACTGAGTCCCATTTTTTCGCCCGCAATAAACAATCCGAGGTTACTCATTACCGTTGCGACAAGTGTGTTCTGCTTTAAAGTACCTGTTTCCTGCATATATTTTGCGCACACCGCCATTACCTGGTCACCGTCGATAAGCTTACCGTTTTCATCAACAGCAAGCATTCTGTCGGCATCGCCGTCGAATGCTATACCAACGTCTGCACCGATTGACGTAGTATACGCCTGCAGACTTTCCATATGCGTCGAGCCGCACATGTGGTTTATATTAACTCCGTCGGGAGTATTGTGGATTGCTTCGACATTTGCCCCAAGCTTATTAAGCGCCTTAAACGCCGCCTGATAGTTCGCACCGTTTGCACAGTCGATTGCAACCTTCATGCCGTCAAGACGGCAGTCGATTGTCGAGCATGCGAATGCAACATAATCTTCAAGTGCGTTATGGTTCATGCTTACATATCCGACATCGCCGTGTGTGGGCAGGTTTTCGATTACCTTTTCACCGATTATGTATGCTTCTATTTCGTTTTCTATACCATCGGAAAGCTTGTAGCCGTCACAGTTGAAGAATTTAATTCCGTTATATTCGCACGGGTTATGCGACGCCGATATAACAACACCTGCATCTGCCTTGTAGAGTCTTGTCAGATACGCAACCGCAGGTGTGGGGATTATTCCCAAAGGAATTACCTTTGCGCCCACAGAGCAAAGACCTGCCGTAAGTGCCGCTTCAAGCATATCTCCCGATTTTCTTGTATCTTTACCTATAAGTATTCTCGGTCTTTTTGAGGTGTGCTTTGTGAGTACATATGCTCCGCTCTGTCCTGTCTTGAATGCCAGCTCTGCTGTCAGCTCTTTATTTGCTATGCCACGTATTCCGTCTGTTCCGAAAAGTTTTCCCATTGTTTTTCCTCCTTTTGCATATAAACAGGCTTATCCTGTTATTCAATTATGCGCATACTTACTTGAATTATACTATATTTGATTTTTAATGTAAAGTTTTTTAGCGAATTGTAAAGAAAACGTATATTCCCATTAAAAAAGCCACGGCATTGCTTTGCTGTGGCTTTGGGGGCTATATTAATCCATATCGGGTAAAATAGTCGGGCGGAATTTATGTTCTGCAAGACCAAACATCGTATGACTTCTTGCAACGCCCTTATGTTTTTTCAGGTGCAAAAGCTTTTTGTCAAGCTCTTCAACGTCTCCGGCACAGATTTTTATAATGTAATCATACTCGCCCGTAATTTCATAACATTCAAGAACGTCCTTGTCATTTTCTATGTATTCAAGAAGCTCGTCCATACCGTCGCCGTATTTTAAAACGAGCAAAACAAAGGCGATAATACTTTTATTGACCTTTCTGCCGTTTGTGGTGATGGTGAAGGAGCGGATAACGCCGTCC
Source organism: Clostridia bacterium (assembly GCA_036310525.1). Lineage (GTDB taxonomy): Bacteria > Bacillota > Clostridia > UBA1381 > UBA1381 > UBA4716. The sequence continues at coordinate 6,795 of JAXJRQ010000168.1, read as the reverse complement.
TTTTGCAGCTTTTGTATTCGCTTATTCACCGCAGGTACAGACAAATTCACGATGCTGCTGATTTCCGTTGCGGTTGTGTTTGTGTCCTTGGCAAGAATTTCAAGGATTTTTTTATCTGTAGTATCCATTTTTTCCTCCCGTATTATTTATATAAATAAAAACCGTTACCTTTAATACGCTGAGACTCCGAAAATACAATAAATGCACCTTTATCAATTGCCAGAATTTTATTCTGGAAAGCCTCGGCTTCGCTTTCTTTTAGTGCGCAGAAAAGCATTTTTTTGAGTGTATCTGAATACACACCCTTAACATCAATCAGCGTAACACCTCTCGGAGATGTGGAAATAAGCTTTTTTGAGATTTCCTCGCCCTTATCGGTGATTACAAACGCAATTCTCGAAACGTTAAGCTTTCCGATGATAAAATCAATGGAATAGCTTGAAATGAACAGCGAAATTATACCGTAAAGAGTAAGCTCTACATTTTTAAATATCATAAGCGAAGTGATTATAATTACTCCGTCAATAAACAAAAGCACCTTTCCTATCGGAATAAAGCTGAATTTCTGCTGAATAATTCTGCCGATAATATCCGTACCACCCGTCGAAGCACCTGCGGCAAAGCATGTGCCTATGCCTATTCCGTAGAGAACACCGCCGAAAATTGTCGAAAGCATCAGATTTTCGGTATGAATGGGAAACATGGAAAACAACTGAACAAACAGCGACAAAAGAGCCGTTCCTACAAGCGTTTTCTGTACAAACACTCTGCCGAGTGCTTTAAGTCCCACAAGCAACAATAAAATATTTATCATAAAAAAGCTCACACCCGGCTGTATGCCGAGAGTATGATACAGAATGGTCGACAAACCCGAAACGCCGCCGCCTACGATTTTATTCGGAGTCAGAAACATACCTATTCCTGCACCCGTTGATAAAGTACCTAAAATTGTCAGTAAAAAGGATTTTGTTTTTCTCAAGGTACACCCTCCCATGTCTTTTGTGAAAGAAAATTTTTCAATTAATCCTATAATAACCCTTTTGTATTAAAATTTCAATCTCTTTATAAAATTTCAATCAGAAATAATGTTTTTTTTAATATTTGTTAATTTTCGCTCTTTATGCAAAAAATCCGAACCGCAAAAATGCGATTCGGATTTTTTAAGAAATTATTTCGCTGTATAGTACGATAAAATTCCTATATCATTACTGTTTTTAATAAGCCCTGCGATGAGTTCTGCAATCTTTTGTGCACCCTGTGCCGATGAATGAACAAGGTCGTCCGTACCGATGTAGCCTTCAGTTACACCATTTACAAGGAACAGCTTCTGCGCCTCTGCTTCACCGATTAAATCAAGATATGCACGCTGAACTGCTCCCAAATCAAGCACGGGAACATTAAGCTCTTTTCCAAGACTAATCATTGCTGTTCTGTACTTATCCACATTATCATCTGCGATTTTGCCGTTGCTGTCAAATGTACAACTGCGAACCGAGGTGATAAAAACAGGAATCATACCTGCGTTTTCTGCTCTTGTGACAAAGGTTGTGAGATTTTGAGTATATTCTTCAACAGTTGTCGCACGGTCATTACCCGTCATGGAGTCATTATGACCGAACTGTATGAACATGTAATCGCCCTGCTTTGCCTGTGAGATAATGTCATCAAGTCTGCCTTCCGACATAAAGGTTTTTGTACTTCTCGATCTTATGGCGTGGTTAGAAACCTCTATATTTGTATTAAGAAATTCGCCAAGATACATTCCCCAGCCTTTTCTGGGAGCTTCTGCATCCGGCACGTATTCACACGTTGAATCACCTGCAAGATATAGTGTCGGATATGCATTCAAGTCTTCGCTATAAAGATAATATGTACTGTTTGCCTTGATGATAACCGGCTTAAAGTTCACAATCAGATACAAATCAACATCTGAATTATTCACAATATTATCACCATTTACCGTCATTGCATCGAGCGCCTTTATGTATTTTGCGGCATCAAGGCATGATGGTGTCCAGATATTCTTTGCGGTGACCTTTTTGAGATAATCCTCTATTACGCTTATCGGAGCAGTACTTGCAAATTCATAGCTGTGACCCCAGATTGAATACAATTCAAGGTCTTCATCGGTATCATTCAAGAAGCTGTCCGCAAATGAGCCGATTTTACTGTAGTGGCTTGTAAAGCTCCAGTGTTTAACGTTGTCGGGTAAATCAAATGAGCTTGATTCATCCGTAATTCTTGCATATTCAATATAGTCATTGTTTGCTACGTAATCTGAAATAGCCTGAGCCTCCGCATCACCCGGCTTATTTATAATCGGGTTATTGAACGGCCATGCCATACCTCTGACCTCTGTGCCGAAAATTGCCTCGAGCTCGCTTATACCTGCATCAATCAATGCAGTATATTCGTCTGCCGTTGTTACCTTATTATCTATCTGACTTGCATACTGCGGCAAATCGAGGTGCGGATGGTTCTTTACGTGGTTTGCAACCTCATGACCCTTGTAAAGCTCTTTAAGATACGCAAGATTTTCCTCGCTCTGGTCCTTGAGCATACCCTTATTTGATATGAGGTTAAATGTGCCTGTAACATCGTATGCATTAAACAGCTCTACAAGCTCTGCATCAGCACTCTGACCGTCGTCAAAGCTGAATATGGTCGCTTTGTCGGTAAATCCGGGGAAACGCTTTGTTACGCTTGTAATTTCTGTTTTTGAAGCGGGAAAAAGCTCTGTAGCTTCTGTGATTGACTGCATTGTACCACTATTCCATATCATTGCCTTTACGGTTGTGTTTTCGTCGCTTGCAATGCTTAATTTTGCAGTCGCATTTACTGTAATTCCCTTGAAATTGTCTGCTTCTGCTATTTCATCAGGCTCGGCAACGTCAATGCTGATAAGACCATTATCACCATACTGTGCAAGAATAACCCATACCGGAAGTTCATCGCCGTATACCGTAAACTGAGCGTCTGCGGAAAGTGTACCGATTGCAAATGAGTTTTCGGTTAATGAGCCGTTGCTCTTTAACGATAAACCATTAAGCTCATATCCGTTCTGCTTTGTATATACGGTATAATATTTATGAGTAATTCCGTCGGATACAACCGCAACATTACCCTTTGAAACATTTCCGCTTACCTTTTGTGTGCATGATAAATCTGTGTAAACAGAAGCATTCACTCTCTTATCGTGCTGTAAATAGCCTGACATTTCAGCCGCCGGCATGCTTTCATGCACGAAAATTTCGCTGTTTGCACTTGAATATGTGACCTTTGAGGCATCTGATGATGAAGTAATAAGCTCATCAGCATTTACAATATCACGCTGTGTACCTGTATAAATCTCAAAATCATCAAAGTAGATTGAGCAATCAATGTCCGCCGCACCAACTGTATTGTCCATTCTCCATCTGTAGAAGCTTCCGTTAAGAGTTGTCGTACCCGAAGCAGCCTCTTCTCCGTTTATCCACAACGTATATGTGTTGTCTGTCGGTTTAAACGCCATGTCCAGTCTTACCCACTGATTATCGGGTATCTGTGCAACAGCTTTGTTTGTGCTTTCGTCAACGTCTGCTTTAAGCGTACCGCCTGAAATTGTAAACGGTGTGTACCATCCGGCATTACCAATCCACTGCATACGGAAGTTACTCTGATTATTCGGGTCGTCAACAAGGACTGACATTCCCATATAAACCGTACTCTCAGCTGAAGCTGTACCAAGGGCTGACGGCTGTATGTTAAGTGCAGGAGCATAATTTGCCGGTGTCGCTTCATGGTCGGTATGCATTCTTACACTGTAGTCGTCACTGCTTCTGCCGCCAATTCCTGACGGATAGGTTGCTGTCGTATATGTAACCTCGTCCTTTACAAAATCAATCAGTCCGAGTCCGCTCGGATTTGAACCCTCTGCAGGAATATTTTCCGCATCAAGCGTCATTTTCCACATCATACTGCGTCTTTCCTCTTCGTCTGCGAAGGGAACGCTGATTACTTCTGTATTTCCGTTTTTGCTTATGGTTACTTCAAGAACTGCATTAACAATATATGCACTGTTATCAGTCACAGCGTTTCCGTCTGTGTCCTTAACCGTTGCTGATACAAAATTATCACAGCTCCAGTCGCCCAACTCATCAAGAGTGGTATCTGCCTTTACGTATATTTTTTCTTCTGTTATGCCCGAATTGATAGCATCTGCCGTGTTTGTAAGGTTCTTCAGCACAAGTATTTCTTCTGCAAAATAATAATGGTCTGTGAGGACATCGTAGCTGTACACATACAAGCTGTCGCCTATTTCAGGGACTGCACTGCCCGTAACCTCTGTACCGTCTGTTTTTAATATTTTTGCACTGTCATACCGGCTTGTGATAGCCTCTGCAGTACCTGTATAGCCGTGGATTTTATTTTTCTTTACCACTACGCTGTCAGGTGCACCGTATGGAGCTGCAAATCCCTGCACAACCTGAATGTTATCATAATATGTAACAGCTTCATTATCTGCTGTTATAAGACGAAATGCCTGATTGTCCGCAAGGCTGAATATTTTTTCGCTGTGTTTTTCACCGTTTAAATAGAAGGTACTTTTCGTTGCGGACGGATCGTATGTCATAACAATTCTGTTCCAGCTGTTCATATTAAGCTCATCTGTTGTAAAGCTTGTCAGCGGCATATGATAGCCTGTTCTTACCGCAAATGACAGAGCTGAGGTTGTCGGATAAACATCATAAAGCACCGTCAGAGGCTCGCTCCATGATAAACCGCTTATCGGAGCTGTAATATATCCGCCTGCTGCTGTGTTTACAGCTTTCATATAGTTGTCATCAGCACCTTTGCCAAGGCTGCCTTTTTCGGTCACACCGCTTGCAGCGCCGTATCCAATTGATGAAAAATCCGTATCCACATTATGAATTAAAATTTTATCGGGCGCAACAGAGACACCGTTATAAAGCTCGTATTCCTTTTCACTACGGTAAATTCTGCGTGTGAAATTGCCAAGATAGAAATCCGTATCAACAGATGCACTTGTCGCATGCCCTGCCCAGTATGTGCCTATGCCCGTAAATTTATCGGCAGTTACACCGTTTCTGTCAGTTGCGGTGGGAACATACACTTTTTTACCTGCGTATTTACCGTCAACATAGCCGTAGAGAATGTTTTTATCTGCGTTATCTGTTGCAGTATTATCGCCGGCTTTGATAAGAAGCTTAAAATCATGCCAGCCCGGTTCAAGAATACCAAGCTCAAGGGTTTTAAATGCAGTAGCTTTACCTGTTTCACGTGTAATCCACAACACCGTACACTTACCGTCATTTGAAAGACCTTTTAAGAAGCCGTTAATCAGAACGTTTCCACCCGTTCCACGTTCGGGAACCTTAAGGGAAAAATCAAGCTCGTAAATTTCATTGTCATTAACGGTATAAGCACTGTCTGTAAAATTAATACGCTGGAAATCTGCATATCCCGAATCGGCTTTATCCCACATATGAAGCACTTTTTCGTTTTCGTAGCCTTTGCGGTCGCTCTTTACAAGCTCAATTCCGCTTGAAAGACCGTTTGTACTTGCACCGTCCCATGTGCCCGCTACGCCCTGTGTAACAGTTGCCGTGAAGGCGTCGGAATCAGCCTTCATTGTGACTGTTCCGTTATTGAAGTCAGCACTTTTTTCATATGGCACTGCTGCGTTTTCTGTTACCTTATAGTTTAAATTATCAAACCAGATTGAGCCTGAACCTACAGGATTCATGATATACATCCACTGAAAAACGTTTGAGAGCTGTTTAACATATTGTGTGCTGATAAGCTTACCGTTTCGGTAAACCTTGGTCAGTGTACGTCCCGATATTCCGGACGGACTCGGATATATTTCATATGACATGTGATGCCACGTATTCAGTGCAAGAGCACCCTCTGATGTTATCTTTGTACCGCAAGCGGCATAGCTGTTATCGCCTCTTGTCTGGAAAAGTACTATAGTATCGCTGTTGCCGTTGCCACGGAAGTAAAACCATCGGCTGTAGTTAAGGTCATCAAATGCAATATCAAACGATACTTCTATTTTTGAATAATCCGGGAATGTTTTGTCTTTATCCTGAGGATAAATCTGCAAATACTGTCCGTCCGTATTGGTGGAAAGTGTTTTGTCAAATGTCATTTTGAGCGCCATATCGTTGTCTGCACGGGTTGGATCAAGCGTATTTGCTTTGACGATTGAATAGCTTTTATTGTTTTGGGTATTGGTCATTCCGAATTCTTTGAAGCCGTCCTTTGCCGCCTGCAAAGATTCAAGGGTTTGTTCACCTTCCGAAAGCTCGTCAAAATCAACGGTGTAGTTTATAGTTGGCTCTGCAGCTGTTTCGACAGCCGAAACGGTAAATGTCGGAACAAATGCCGAACACATTGCAACGGATAACAATAGTGATGTTAGCTTTTTTAGTTTCATAGTTGACCTCCTGTTTATTATTATTTGTTGGTTTTACAAATTGTAATTTATCGGGATGCAAACAATTATCCCACCGTAGGGGAGGGGTTCCATCCCCTCCCGTGCACAAATATATTACGGGAGGGCACAGAGACCCTCCCCTACAATCACAAACACAAAACACCCCTACAAATTACAATTTACATTACACAAAAAGGCGGTTTATGACAAAACCGCCTTTTTGTCACATAAATAAATTAATTATATATGAGCTCGTCTGCGTCTGCTATAGGTTCCATTTCGCCGTTAGTCATATCCCAGACCATAGCCTTGATATAATCGCCCTTGGCTGTATCAATGTAGTCTGACATAAG
>JAXJRQ010000167.1:0-7293 GCA_036310525.1 Clostridia bacterium | reverse complement strand
TGTACCGGGCGGCGTTGGTCCTATGACTATTGCCATGTTAATGCAAAATACACTAAAAGCAGCTATAATAAATCAATCGAAATAAGCTGCGTGTTTAATATATTTCAGGTTATAATTGCGGTTGAGTCAATGGTATGCTGTTTATCTGCAGCATCTCTCTCAATTGTATGCCATTGACTCAGCTGCATTATAAACAATAAGGCGGAGGTTCTCAGGAATCTCCGCCCTTGTTGTTTAATAAAAAAATATCTGCCAAAAACAGCAGATATTTTTTTTGATTATTTTGCTGACATTGCGGCACCTATAATGCCTGCGTCATTAAATAATGTAGCAACTTCAATTTTTGTTTTGGGCATGTATTTGTTGTAGTCATCCTTATATACAAGCTCCTTAACCGGACCTAAGAGGTAATCGCCCTCCTTACTGATTCCACCGCCTACTGAAATGATTTCAGGCTGGAAAATGTTAAGCATATTATTAAGTCCCTCTGCCACATACTTGATGTAATTTTCAACAACCTTTTTAGCTGCCGCATCACCCTGCTTTGCTGCATCAAATGAAGTTCTTCCGCTTACCTTGCCTTCTTTTTTAGCAAGTTCAGCCATAAGGCTTGTGGGATTTTCTTCAATTGCTTTCTTTGTCTGACGGATAAGTGCAGTAACCGAAGCGTAAGCCTCCCAACAACCCTTCTTACCGCATGAACACTGTTCACCGTCCATAATGATTGTTGTGTGACCAAGCTCTGCGCCTGCGCAGTTAAAACCACGATAAATCTTTCCGTCAATGATAACGCCACCACCGATACCTGTTCCAAGTGTGATGAATATAAAGTTACTTGCGCCGTTACCGTTTATTATGTACTCACCGAATGCAGCTGCGTTTGCGTCATTTTCAAGGTTAACGGGTTTATCAATGTGCTTCTGAATCATTTCACGCATGGGGAACTGTACCATGGGAAGGTTGTTTGAATAAGCAATTATTCCGCTTGTGTTGTCAACCGTACCCGGACAACCCACACCGATTGCTTCAACATCATCAAGAGTGTAGCCGGCGTCAGCGACTACTTTCTTACATGTATCGCACATGTCCTTTACAATTTCCTCAGCAGGACGTGTTGCAAGAGTAGGAGTAGAATCCTGATGCAGGATTTTACCGTTTTCATCAACAAGACCCACGGCGATATTTGTACCGCCTAAATCAATTCCAAGATATAACATTATTAATGTCCTCCATTTTTAAAATCATATACATAAATTATATAATATCTGCTAAGTTATGTCAATAAAAATCGCACAGATTTTGAAAATCTGTGCGAGATTTTATCAAATTAACCCTGGCTGTTATAGCTGTAGTTGGGAGCCTCTTTAGTGATATAAATATCATGCGGATGGCTTTCCTTAAGACCAGCGCCGGTAATTCTTATAAACTTACCGTTTTCCTTAAGCTCGGGAACAGTAGGAGTACCGCAGTAACCCATACCTGAACGTAAACCGCCGATAAGCTGGAATATAGTATCTGAAAGCGGTCCTTTATAGGGAACTCTACCTTCAACGCCTTCGGGAACAAGTTTCTTTGAACCGGTCTGGAAGTATCTGTCCTTTGAACCCTTTTCCATAGCTGCAAGTGAACCCATACCTCTGTAAACCTTGAAACGTCTGCCCTGATAAATTTCAAACTCACCGGGACTTTCGTCACAGCCTGCGAGAAGACTTCCCATCATGATAACATCAGCACCTGCGGCGATAGCCTTTACGCAGTCACCTGAATACTTGATACCGCCGTCTGCGATAACGGGGATACCGTATTTCTTTGCAACCTGAGCAACATCATAAACAGCCGTAATCTGCGGAACACCGATACCAGCGATAATTCTTGTAGTACAGATTGAACCGGGACCAATACCGACTTTGATACAGTCAGCACCTGCTTCAATAAGTGCTTCAGCCGCTTCAGCAGTTGCGATATTACCTGCGATAACGGGAAGGTCGGGATAAGCTTTCTTAATTTCTCTGATTTTGTTCATAATGTTTGCCGAATGACCGTGAGCACTGTCAAGACAAACAAGGTCAACGCCTGCTTCAACAAGAGCCTTAACTCTGTCAAGACAGTCGTTTGTTACACCGACAGCCGCACCTGCAAGAAGTCTGCCTTCTTTATCTCTTGCGCTGTTCGGGTATCTGATAGCTTTTTCTATATCTTTAATAGTGATAAGCCCCTTTAGATGATTTGATTCATCAACGATAGGGAGTTTTTCAATCTTATGTGTAGAAAGAATTGACTGAGCCTCTTTAAGTGTAGTACCTACGGGAGCAGTGATGAGGTTATCCTTTGTCATAACATCTTTGATTTTCTTTGAAAAATCTTCTTCAAATCTCAAATCACGGTTAGTAATGATACCCACGAGGATATTATTTTCGTCACAGATGGGAACACCTGAGATTTTATAACGTCCCATAAGCTCGTCGGCGTCTTTTAGTGTATGTTCAGCACTGAGACTGAAAGGATTTGCAATAACACCGTTTTCAGAACGCTTAACCTTGTCGACCTCTGCCGCCTGTTCCTCTATTGTCATATTTTTGTGAATGATACCCATACCGCCTTCACGGGCTATGGCAATTGCCATGGGAGCTTCCGTTACAGTATCCATAGCGGAGCTTATGAACGGAATATTGAGTTTGATTGTCTTTGTAATGTTAGTTGATAAGTCAACCATGTTCGGGGTACAGTCAGAAGCCTGAGGTACCAGCAACACATCATCAAAGGTAAGACCTTCTTTTGCAAATTTGTCTGTCATTTCTTTCTCCTTTCAATCTTATATAATTTAAGTGTCGCAAGTGCTCTTTTGGGAGCAGTGCGAAAAAAATGTCGTGTTTTATCTATTTTAACAGAAAACGGATTGTTTTTCAAGTATTTTTTGCAATATTAAGTATAAGTTTATTGCAGTTGATTAATATATTCTGTTAAAGTCTGTTTCATTGTGTCAAAATCACTAATTTTAAACACCTCGGTTTTGAGCCTTGAAGCACCGCTTAAACCTTTGATATACCATGCGATATGTTTTCTTGATTCGCATATACCACGGTTTTCGCCTTTTTGTGCAACGAGCATTTCCGTATGCTCAAGAGCCATGGAAAGCTTATCCTGCGGAGTGGGGAAGTATCTGATTTCTCCGTACGTCAACAGCTCGTTAATCTGACGGAAAATAAACGGATTACCCTGCGCACCTCGTGCGACCATTATACCGTCACAGCCTGTATAATCTATCATGCGTTTTGCATCATGTGCCGACCATATATCGCCGTTGCCGATAACAGGAATACTGACGGCATTTTTTACGGCTTTTACAATATCCCAGTCAGCCTTACCGCTGTAAAATTCTTTTCTTGTTCTGCCATGGACAGCCACTGCAGAAGCGCCGTTTTCTTCGATAATCTGCGCCACCTCAACTGCGTTTATGCAATCATCATCCCAGCCTTTTCTGATTTTTACGGTTACGGGGACTGGGCATGCACTGCTCACTGCGCTGACTATTTTCCCGATAAGAGCAGGATTTTTCATTAACGCACTGCCGTCGCCGTTGTTTGCAATTTTCGGTGCGGGACAACCCATGTTGATGTCGAGGATTTCAGGGTGAACTCTGTTAACAACCTCAACAGCGGCTTCAGCCATTATTTCTGGGTCAGACCCGAAAATCTGTACTGCGCACGGACGTTCTTTCGGAACAATTGCCATCAGGTCACCTGTTTTTTTGTCTTTGTAGTGCAAACCCTTTGCACTGACCATTTCAGAATAAACCATTCCTGCGCCGTATCGGCGACATATACAGCGAAATGCTATATCGGTCACGCCTGCCATAGGTGCAAGAAATACATTGTTTTCAGTTTCAAAACTGCCTATTTTCATAAATTTCTCCGATTGTATTTATTTACATATATTATACATCAAATTTGCGGATAATGCAATATATATAGTGAATAACAAGTAAGCTTTTTGTACGTGATACATTTGCAATTAATGACAAAAAATGCTATAATAATATAATCAATCTAAGGAGGACAGGAAAATGGCAAAAAATATAAAAATAGCGATATGCGATGATGACAAAAATGTAACAGAAGAATTATGGAACTTGCTTGGTGAATACAGCGATACAGAGGTTCACATATTTACATCTGCCGAAGAAGTAATAAATAACAGCACTGCGTTTGACATTGCATTTCTTGATATAGAAATAGGAAATGCAAGTGGTTTTGATTTAGCGACACACATACATAATAACAATAGAGACTGTATTATTTCTTTTGTCACAAGTCATTCGGAATATGCGGTAAAGGGATATAGCTATAATATATTCAGATATATTTTAAAAGCTGAACCTGAACTCCTAAAACGCAACCTGATTTCGGAAGTTATGCAGGAATATCAGCGCCGTAATAAGCAGATAAAGATTCAGAATAAAGGAAATCTTAGATACGTGCCCATACGTGATATACTTTATATGGAAAGCTTCAAAAGTACGGTTACAATACACACCTTCAGAGAAAACATCAGGTGGAATAAGCCGATTAATGAAGCTGAGGAAGAGTTGATTAACTGTCTTTTTGTAAGGTGTCATAAAAGCTTTCTTGTAAATGTCGATTATGTAAAAAGTATGACAGAAAATCGTTTTATATCGTTGCTCGACTGTACAGATATTCCTGTTGGGAGAAAATATTGTAAGAGTGTCAAGTGGGCGATAGCCACCCGAAGGGAGATAAAATAGAATGGTACATATTTTGGATTTTGTTGGTATAATAATAGAATTACTTTTATTATATATATCATGCTATATTGTTTCAGATAAGAAAAATATTTTTGAAAGTAAAGAGAAGCTTGCAGTTGCGGTAACGGTGATTATCAAATTTTTAACTATCTTCATGCCGATAATACAGGTAAATATTACAGCTACAATATTATGCATATTTATTGTTGCAGTGTTTGTTTATAATATCAATATACGAAAAGCATTATTTATGGTTGTAGTTTTTATGGCACTATTCACTGTATCAGATTTGATAACAACAATAATGATGGTGAATATTTTTGATGATAATTATTCGCAGATGACTGTAAATAATGTATATAGAATTACGGGAGTGTTTTTATCAAATATAATCGGTTATGTGCTAATAATATCAGCTTCATTTATTTTCAGAAAAAAAGTAAAAGATTTACCTTTAAGATACTGGATGTTTGCATATGCATGTCCGATGCTATCATATTGTATATTGCTGATGATAGATTCGCTTTTAATTAAAAGTAATTTGTCTGAGCCTTTGTATATAATTATTCCGGTTGTTGTGTTTCTTTATCTTAATTATATTGTTTTTGATTTTTTTGAAACGTATTCAAAAGGACTGGAATATGAAAGCATGAAAAGAGCAGAGGAACAAAGCCGTGAAAATTATAAAATCCTTGAAGAATCTGAAAAAGAAATACGAATTTTACGTCATGATTTAAAAAATCACGTTGAGGTCATAAATGAGCTGGCAGAAAAAGACGATATACCGTCTTTAAAAAAGTACATATCAGATATGAAAAAATCAACAGATAAAGCATCTGCGTATATTTATACAAAAAATCAGGCGCTTGACTCAGTTATAAATATTAAGGCAAGAAAAGCGCAAAATAACAATATTCAGTTCTTGGCAAAAGTCGAAAAAAATCTTGATATAAAAATAAATCCTATGGATTTAGTAGCTTTGCTTGGCAATGCACTGGATAATGCAATAGAAGGTAATAATTCTGATAACGGCGGATTTATTGACCTTGAAATTCGTGAAAATAATAATGCTCTTGTGATTTCGGTTATTAACTCGGCTAATAAACCAATAAAAATCAGCGAAGAATATACAACATCGAAAACTGATACTAAAAATCATGGCTTTGGCTTAAAAAGTATACAAAAAACGGTAAAAAAATATAATGGTGATATACAGACTCAGTATGCAGACGGTATATTTTATCTGAAAATTTTCATGGAAAATATGTTGTTTGTTGGCAAATAGATGTCGTTTGTTCAAAAGGTATTGTAATTTAAAAACAAATATGCTATGCTCTTGATACAAAGAGGTGACTTACAATGATTACCAAAGTATCTGAGAGTATAGCATATTTTTTTGCTGAAAAAGGTTTTTTTGAAAAAGAGCATGTTAAATGTTATGTATACGGATTTTATTATATAATTTCCGAAACACTGTATTGGCTTTTGTTTGCGTTGATTTCATTTTTAGCAGACAGGGTTATTGAAAGTATAGTGTATATGTTTGTGTTTATTAATATACGTCATTGTGCAGGTGGGTATCATGCAAATACAAGAGCAAAATGCAATATTATTTTTACGATTACATATTTGCTGTTTTTAGGGACTCTGCGTATATCTTTAGAAAAATCATATGTTCCGGCAATGCTTATTGCGGTAACAATTTCTATGATAATTTTGTTGCTTTTTGCGCCGGTAAAACCTGCAAATAAAAAATGTACGGATAATGAGATGGAAAAGTATCGGCAAAAAACAATTGCATATAGTGTGATTTTTTCGATGTTAGTATATATATGCGGATTGTTGCAATGGGATTTTGCACAAAAAATCGGATTATGCATTACACTGGCAATGGTCGGTGCGGCATTGTCTGTTTTTGTAATAATTTTCAGGAAAGGAGGAAGAGGGAATGAAACGTTTTAAGAGTTTTCTTATGATGTTCGGCGGTTCATTGTGTGCTATTGCTGCTTTTGTAACACTTCATGCCAATGATTTTATAAGCACACATAAATTCTATCAGCCTGAACTGCCTGAAGGCTTTGAAGATTTCAAAGCTTCTTACAAATAAGTAAGAAGTATAGCTTTGCACAGAATATAAAAGTCAATGCTAATATTAGCATTGAAAGAATATTACATATTCTTTCTGCTTCCTTTGTTTGTGATGCCGGTTGCAGATTCTGTGCAAAGCTAACTGCCTTGTTGCGAAAGCAACAAAAAAGAACCCTCCCCATGCTGATTATGCAAGTACCCAAAACTTAAAACAATCAGCAGGGGAAACGCTCTTTTGACAGTATATATGATTTTTGCCTTTTTGTCAAGAATTTTTACATCAAAAGAGTGGCACAAAGTTAAGACAAATTTAAAACAAGAAAGCATTCCTGTAATTCATAAATAAAGTCAATTGAAAAAATAAGAACCTCACGGTATAATGTAGGTATCATCTTAGCGGATGAGTAATACCAACAAACCGGAGGCTCTAATATGAATTATAC
>JAXJRQ010000166.1:0-52238 GCA_036310525.1 Clostridia bacterium | reverse complement strand
TTAAAAGACAATTCAGTTCATTTTTGCAGTTTGGCATCCGGATTATACAGTCTTTATAGCGTTGTGTAAGTCGATGGGATTTATACAGTATTAGATAAAATATAATTATATCAAAGAGGGTATATATTATGAAAAAAATACTACTTGATTCGAGCAAAAACTACTACAAGGCAAATCTTCACTGTCATTCGACTAATTCTGACGGAGTTATGACGCCCGAAGAGGTTAAAGAGCATTACAAGAAAAATGGATATTCCGTAGTTGCTTATACTGACCATGAACACTTGATTGATAATTCGTATCTGAATGATGAGGATTTTCTCACGATAACAGCTTGTGAAATTGCAATCAAGGACGGTCCGGCGGAGTTACGACCGTCTACAAATCACTGGATGAGAGTCTGTCACTTAAATCTTTATGCAAAATCACCCGATAATATTGATACTCCATGCTATAATCCCTTATTTGACTATCACGGAAGTGAAGAAGCAATGGCAAAGGTTTATTACACATGTGAACCGTATGAACGCATTTACGGTCATGAAGGCATAAGTGAGATTATAAAAATCGCAAATGAAAAGGGATTTCTTGTGTGTTATAATCATCCTATGTGGTCGCTGGAAAATGCAACGGACTATCTTGGATATAAAGGGCTCTGGGGCGTTGAAATTTATAATCATGCTTCGCATCTGGGCGGACGTATGGAATATGACATATACGCATATGAGGATTTTCTCAGAAGCGGTCAGAAAATAGCATGTGTTTCTACCGACGATAATCATAACATGAAATCAGCCTGCGGCGGTTGGGTTATGATTAATGCAGACAAGCTTGATTATGATACAATAATTGATGCGATGGAAAAGCATAATCTTTATGCATCAATGGGGCCTGAAATAAAAGAGCTGTACATAGAAGACAACAAAGCATATCTCACTTTTTCAAAAGGGGAGTATGCAGTTATGGCAACACGAGGAAGGCGAGTCGCTAAAAAGATGGCTGAAAATCCTGACGGTGAAAATAAGGTGGAATTTGAAATTTTGCCCCAAGACGGATACATTCGTTTTGATGTGGTGGATAAATACGGTAAAAGAGCAAACACCTGTGCATATTTTATCTGATAAACAATTACATAAGGGAGAAATGAAAAATGGATTACAATGAAATACGAAAAAACGGGGGCAGAAGCAGCCGTAAAAGGAAGTCGAATAAGTGGCAGATAGTTTTTCTTGTAGTGGCAATAGTAGCTGCGGCGGTTGTTGCGTTTTTAATTATAAACAGCTCAAATGTGGTGGATAACCCCAAAACTATCACGAAAACAACACAAATACCCATTGTGACGCCCGTGCCTACAGCGGTACCGACACCTGTACCTACGGCAACACCGTTACCGAGACGTGGAAGTGCACAGCCTATTCCTCAGGATATACGTGAGTATATGACGGGACTTTCATATAAGCAAAATAACAATATTTCGCTTGATGATTTATCATATCTTACCATACCGCACTATGATTTTAACTATAATATAACAGAGGGACATCTTGTGGTGAATAAAGCATTGGCAGAAGAAGTGCTTGATATATTTGCAGAGCTGTTTGATATAAAATATCCGATTGAAAGAATGGAGCTTGTCGATAAATACGGAGCGGATGATTTTGAGTCGATAGAGTACAATAATACATCTGCATTCAACTATCGACAGTCAACGTCGGGCGGGGGACTTTCAAGGCATGCTCTGGGACGGGCAATAGACATAAATCCGCAGATAAATCCGTATGTAAATTCCAACGGAACGGGAGCACATTCTAATGCACGTGAATACTGGTCACGAGACAAGAGTAAGTGGACAAAGGAGATTGCACGTGCCGCTTATATCGGTAAGGATTCTCAGATATATAAAATATTTATGAAATATGGTTGGGAATGGGGAGGCTCATGGAGCAGCTACAGGGACTACCAGCATTTTGAAAAGGATTAACAAAAAAATCCGTCAATTTTGACGGATTTTTTTGTATTACCACTTAGCGGTGGAATTATGGAACGGTGTTCCGATAAAGCCTGCCTGTGAAAAATCTTCGGGGTTATTGCGGATAATATAGTCAATATATGACTCAACCATAAGAGCAGTCAATCTGTAACCTGAAGCGTTCATATGACCGCCGAGGAAAAAGTTCTTTCTGAACTCTTCATCGTAAACAGGTGCATATTTTCTGAAATCAAGGACATAGCAGTTATCAAACATTTCTGCTAACTTGTACAAAAGCTTTGCATGCTTGTCATATATTTGTTCACGCTCCGGCGGTTCGATACCTGATGGAATTGTCATAAGGAAAAACTTTGCCTTTGGCTGAATTTGCTGATATTTTGCAATTATTGCAGCATAGTATCCGACAAAGGTTGGCTTGTTTTTTGCGTAATCGCTTAAGTCTATGTCACTGATGTCACCGAACTCAACCTCATTTGCCAACATTTGTGAGGTATCATTTACACCAAGCGCTATGATGTATGCCTGACTTTTATATTCATCATTAAAAAAGCCTTTTTCACGTGCAAAGCTCCGATAAAACTTCGCCGACATACCGCCTTGTGAAAAGTTATATACAGTACAGCCGGCATCTCTTGCAATGTATTGTCCCCATGAATAGTCAAAGTAGTCATGGTAACCCTTTTCTTCTGCCTCAAATGACTCAAATTCGCCTGATGAAAGGCTGTCGCCTATACATGCTATTGTCCTGAAAATACCGCAAAAGCCTCCGTTTGTAACCAGATTATCAAGCGGTTTTTCGTTTTCATTTTTCATAAATTTTGAAATATCCATTTCTGTTCTCCTCATAAATATCTTTTGAAAAATTGTTAAATTTATTATAGCATGCAAAAAATATGAGGTCAATAGTTTTTGTAAAAAACATACCTTAAATTCAAAAAATGTACCCTGAATATTCAGAGTACATTTATTGATTTATTTTGTGAAGCAAATTTTGCTATAATACGATTCCATACAATGCTCATATACAATGCCGTTACAGTCGTCATAAGCTTCTATGGTAATAAAGTCTTTATACTGCTGTGCAAATTCACCGCTTGAGTGAAGCAGGAAAAATCGCATCAGATTACCGTAGACGGGATCAAATATGAGCTTGATACCCGAAAAAGAGCTTTTTGTAAGAAGCGGAACAACGCAGTCGGTAAAAAATTCATACGGAGTATAGTCGCCGTGCTTCAGATTATAGTAGTCATTAACATTATCGGCAATATCGGCAATATAACAGACAGCGCTCCTGACATCTTCATCACGTATTGCATTGTAATTTCTGCCCGTAAGCTCAAGAAACTTTCCGTTCATGAGCGTGTCAGAATAATTGTCGGGAACTATGGTTGTACCGTGGCGGGTATAATTCCATTTATCCTCTGATGGCGGGATTTTTGTGATTATATCGTTGTCGCTTACAAAATTGTACACATTTACCTTCTTATCTGCCTTTTTGGTCTTTACGGTGTTTGGCGAGGCAAAGGTATAAGCGGTGATTTTTTTACGCTTGTCTGTAAGCATTTTTGCGCTGAGATTTGCAACTGCACCGCCTCGGCTGTAGCCGCAAATCCATATAAGACTGTCATCGGGTGCATATTCCGTTACAGCTTTTACTATTTCCTCTGCGGCTGTATTAAAGCCGTAATGAACGTTGCTTTCCTTGTTGTTTTGTGATATATCAAAATTACTGTACCACTCGTTTCCTGCAGTACCTCTTATGATAACCGAAACAACATTTTTACCGCTGATTTCCTTTTGTGCAAGTGTAAAATCGGATTTATGGCGGTAATTTTCTTTTATGGAAGAGTCAGAATCATAGTTATAGGTTTTTATATCACCAAAACCGCATTTTTCAAGAAAATCCTTAATTGAATCGGTGCTTTCAGCAGCCATTACAGCCGCAGCAGAAAGTTTTGCCAAATCGTAATTTACGGTTGTGGTGTTATCAAAAATTTCATCGCTGTAAATGTACGAAAGCTCATTTTCGCCGAAGGTTCCCTGATATTTAATAACTTTATTTATTTCCGGTACATTAACCTCCACAAGCCTTTTTTCACCGTCCCAGTTCACATTTGCACCAAATGCTTCTGCGGCGGCACGCAAGGGGAGACATGTTCTGTCGTTTATAATCTGCGGCGCAACATCTATTGTGAATTCTGCACCGTTGTCTGTAAGAATGTTACTTCCTATAGTCAGATTTACTGTTTTGTCACGGTTTATTATGGAGGCGGTTTGTGTTTCCTGATCCCATGTAACTTTCAGACCGATTTTCTCTGCTACTGCACGTATGGGAATAAGTGTTCTTCCGTCGATGATAACGGGTGGAGTATCAAAATCCACATACTCGGAATTAACCGTAACATTTATGTCCTCTGCAAACGCAGAGGACATAAATACACATAATATAGTTGTAATGATGCTTATTAAAAGTTTTTTCATTATCTTGAATCCTTTGAAACATTTTTAAGTATAAATACGCTTGCAATAAAGCAAACTACTACAAATGCCGTCATAATCGCCCATGACGAAGCAATATTGGAGAATACGTATTCGTAAACGTCCTCTGCTTCATGAGGCATATTAGGTATAGACATTTCAAGCGCATTGAGATTAGCTATTGTTCCGAACGCCGACACTGACCATTTGCTGACCGTAAAATATGCGATTTTTTCGGTAGCACCTTTAAGCTCAAACAGTATTCCTGAGAATAAGAGCTGAACTATAAGTAAAAATGGTGCGGTTGTCATTGCTTTGTCGCTGTTTTTTGAAATTGCCGACACAACTATACCGATTGCAGACGATGAAAATACCGTAAGAAGCATAGTCATAAACATTTCAAAAAATGCGCTGTCAGAAGCAACTCCGCTCTCAGGTGAGCCTACAGTTATTATAAACATCAGAGTCATAATAAATGCCTGAATGGCACTTAACAAAAACTGCACTGCAAATTTCGACAGTACATAAGAGCCAAGCCGTAAATTTGCCATATATTCACGCTTCAATATATTACGCTCTTTACATATTTCCTGAATTGAATTGAACAATCCGACCCAAATTCCTGCGCATGACATTGCGAATAAGATGGATTTTGTGGAGTTGTATATGTCAAAGACATCATCGCTTGCCACGCATGCAATAAGCAATGCGATTATAATTGGCTGTAAAAATATCATCAGAAGTCTTTGTGTGTCATTTTTGATAAGTGTCATATAGCGTGAAGAAAGTATCGCAAACTGACGTATAAATGATGCTTTTTTCTGTACGGGGATTTTTCCGTTAGTGCTTTTTCTGTTATCGCCTGTGTCATTTCCATATTCGTGAAGATACTTTGACGACCATTTATTAACGTCCTCATCACTAAGTGCCTTATTATAGATTTCGGTAAGATTATCCACACCGAAAAAGTCCATACACTCAGCCGGTGAGCCGTAAAAACAAATTCTTCCGCCTTTGCCCATAAACAGTATTTTATCGCACAAATGAAGGTTTTGCGTAGTATGTGTTACCATTACTATTGTTTTGCCCTTTTGCTTTGCGAGATTGTTTAAGGTATTCATCAGGCTTGCTTCCGTTCCGGGATCAAGTCCTGAGGTGGGTTCGTCGAGGAAGAACAGACCGGGGTCTGCAAGAAGCTCAACAGCAATACTTGCTCTCTTTTTCTGACCGCCGCTAAGCGAACGGATAAATTTATCCTTATGCTCCGAAAGCTCAACCATCTGAAGAACCTCAGCTATGCGCTTTTGTCTTTCGGCTTCGCTTACGTCCTCTGACATACGCATTTTTGCTGAGTATTCAAGCATTTTCTGTAAGGTGATATTTTCGTATATAATATCCTGCTGAGGAACATAGCCTATCATGTTTTTAAGAACCTGATAGTTTTTGTATAAATCTGTATCGTTAACGTAAACATTTCCACTTGTTGCCTGCTCAAATCCGCTCATTGCGTTCATAACAGTAGATTTGCCGGCACCTGAACCGCCTATAACGGCAATAAATTCGTTTGGCTCAACCGTAAGATTTACATTCTGAAGTATGTAGCGACGTTGGTTTTTAACGGTTACAACTCTGGATATATCCTTCATCACAACCCTTGTACCGCCCATTTTAAGCTTATACAGAAGCATTCCCGATGTGAATATCATCATGGAGTGGGCAATAAGGATTATGTCCTTTTCGTGAAGCTGAGTTTGGCCAATAACTCTGTGACCATTGACAAATACACCGTTGGAGCTGTTCAAATCCTCAATAAACAGCATACCGTTATTGGATGTAATCACCGCATGATTACGTGATACACTGATGCTGTCAAGGTGCAAATCGCACTGTGAGCTTCTGCCTATTGTGATGCGCTGTCTGCTCATAATGTTGAATTTCTGCCATCTGCCTGAGCTTTTGCGTGTGGTGTACATCATCAATACTCCGTGGCTGTGGCTGTTATTGGGGTCACCGTTGTCTATCTTTATAATGTCACCGTCACAAAGTCTGTGCACCTCTGCATCACCGTTTGCGGCTGTTTTATAAAGGTGTCCGTTTACGATAATGCCGTTGGTGCTTCGGTTGTCGTATAAATATATTTTGTCTTCAACAAACTCAATATATCCGTGACATTTTGATACAATCTGTGATTTGAAAACAATATTGCATGATTCATCTCTGCCAAAGCTTATACGATTTTTGTGAAACGAATTAAGGTCAATTTCACAAACCTCCATAGAGGCGTCGATAACGATTAAAATATTTTCCTTACGAAGTTTAGCCATTAGTGAATTTTTCCTTTCCGGATTTTTGAAAATATCAGAAGTTTACTTTATATTCTTCATTACCAAACATAACAATATCGTTGTTTTTCAATTCGGTAATTCCGTTTGTTTTTCTGCCGTTGACGAATGTTCCGTTTGCTGAGGTCATATCTTCAACATACAGCTTTTCGTTTGCAAGAGTTATTACTGCATGATTACCCGAAACGGTATCATTTTCAATAATAAAATCGCACTGACCGCTTCTGCCTGCCAATATGCTTCCCGAAATGCTTATACTGTTTCTTTTTCCTGTACGCATTGAAACAAAAACCACATTATTTGTGCTATGTACGGCTGCAGTGTAGTCAGCATTGATTGTTTTGCTTCCTGTGTCGTCTTGCGGAGTGTAATCGCTGGAGGATATAGGATAAATATACTCATCCGTATTATTTTTGTTGCGTATAATGATGATAAGCGCAACAGCTGCACCGGCAACCAATGCCGCAATCAGAACTATAATGAGAATAAATCCGATATTACTTTTTTCGTCCGTTTCTTCATCTTGTGTAGCTGAAACGGAGTATGTGTGCGAGCTTTCTTCGCTTTTTTTCATTGTAAAATCAACGCTGTCCTCAAAAATCCTTCCGTTTTGAGCAACCTTGATGCTGAATTTATGAATGTTGTTATCGGGTACAGTGCCGTTATAGGCAAAATCAACGGTATAGGAGTTGTTGATATTGTCTTTTACCCAACCGTATACGGTTTCAATACTCTTATCAGACATATCATATATTCTTCCGCCCGAATAATCGGTAACAGAATTAAGTGTTGATCTGCCCTTTGAATTATTGGCACGGCTGTTTGACATCCACAGACTGTAAACGGGAACAAGCGCAGTTTTCAGTTCTTTGAGCATATCATTTTCACTTATTCCGCCGTTTGAGTCATTAACGCCGTCGGTTATAAGAATGATATTTTTGCGTTTGGGTAAGTCTGTATCATTTCTTGATGCAAGCTTAACAGCGTGTGAAATACCGCCGTAGAGCTGTGTTTTACTGCCGTGATTTGTGAGCTTGTCAGCGGCGGCGGATACAGCGTTTATATCTCCTGAAAAATCCGTCAGAGTTTCAATTGAATCACCAAAAGAAACGACAGCAATTCTGTCATTGGGTTTCATGTTTGATGCCCATGTTTTGATTGCACTCTTTACCTTATCAAGCTGTGCGTTTTTAATTGAGCCTGATACATCCACAAGAAATATGTCGGCAGTACCCTCACCGGTATCACCAAAGCGGTTTATGCTTTGTGTTGTAAGCGTTACGCCGTCAATATATCCGACAACATCCGCACGTGAGGGTTTTTCTATGGGACTTGAGTTTTTATCGCTCAGTTCAACGTATGTGCGCATAATGTCCGAAAAGCAGTGCATCTGCAAAACATCCGCAAAATACAGCTCATTTGCTGATACGGACACTGAAACGGCGCACAAAAGAGCACAAAGAAGAATACTTAGTTTTTTTACCATGTGAAGCCGCCCTCGCATAACGGAACAAATATCAGCTTTGTTTCGCCAAGCTCGATTATATCGCCCTTTTTGAGCTCGGTGGGAGTATATATATCTTCATCGTTAAGGTAAACAAGACCGTGGCTGTCACCGGGGAGCAGTCTGAAACTGCTGTTTTTCGGGTTGTAGCTGATGCTTGCGTGGTTTTCTCTTGAAATAGTGTTATCACCGCTTATAACGATGTCCATCGACGAGTCTCTGCCGATGAAATTACGCTCTGATTTTATGCGGTAATCCTGACCCTTTGAGGGGCCTTCTATACAAACAACCCAGCCTACAACGGGGTCAATTCCTTTTTCCTTTTTCATGATTGCAACGGTTTTTCCCTCATCAGCGGCAGAGGTACGTCCGGGCGCACTCTCCTGCGGAGCCATTGCAACTGTGCGGCCTATTGTTTCCTGCGCCTTGGGTGCGCTTGAAGCCGGAGCTATAATAGGCATTGTTTTTGAAGCGTCCATATCGGATATACCGCAGTATGGGCATGACGGATGCTTTGCATCATCATAGAAGTGTCCGTTATTGCATCTTTTCATTGACATAATTAATCATTTCCTTTCGTTTTTACAATTAAAGCAGAATACTCTGCAAAATTTACATATTATCAGATAAATACTACAATAGCGCTGAAGTTGTCTGCATCGGGAGGAGCAAGTCTTGCCCGTTCATCGAGCATATCTTCAAGCCATTCTTTGGGAGAGCGTGCCTTTTTTATGGTATACTCCATATAATCCTCGTCAACATACTCCCAGAAACCGTCACTGCACATGAGGAATGCGGTTTTCTTATCCACCTTTATAAGCTCAGAAATATCGGGACGGAATTTACTTCCGTCGCTTAATGAGCGTAAAAGTCTGTTCTGGTCGGGACTTGTGCGAATTTCGTTATAGCTGATTTCCTTTGCTAAAAATGATGCAAAGGCTACAGAGTGGTCGTCTGTGATTTCCTGTATTTTGTTTTTCCTGAAACGGTAAATACGGCTGTCACCGCAGTGTGCCCAGACTGCATTCTTTTCGTCTGTAAGAAGTACCGTTATGGTTGTGCCCATATCGGCATAGCGTGGATTTTCAAGCCGTGCTTCTATGATGGCGTTCTGTGCCGCTTCGATATAGGCATAAATGATTTCCTCCGAAACCTCGGCATGGGCATCAAAGCATTCAAGCACAGTCTTTACGGCAAGTGCTGAAGCAACCTCGCCACTGCCCTGACCTCCCAGACCGTCTGCAAGCACAAAGCAATACATTCCGTCCTTTCTCAGACGTCCGATTGCGTCTTCGTTTTTCTCACGTCCGCCCTTACCGCTTATTCTTGCAATATGCATCAGAGCATCCCTCCTTCGCTTACAATAAATTCAGTTGAATTTCCGCCGAGTGAAAATGCTGAGCCTGAATTAAGGTATACGGGAACATTTGCTTCAAGCTTTTTTGAGCCGTTTATGAATGTTCCGTGTGTAGAGGATAAATCCGTCAGCACAAAAAGATTTTTCAATTTATCATAATGTATACTGCAGTGGCATCTGCTCACCTTTGGGTCGTTCGTTATAACCACCTGACAGGCTTTTGCGTCACGGCCTATGCAGATGTTTTCCGAGGTAAGAATAATCCTCTGTGAACGGAAATCACCGCTTTTTCCGATTAGCATTGGTGAATTTTCACGCTTGCTCTTTAAAAACTCCAGCACTCTCCATACTGCAAATGCAATAAGTGCCAAAACTATGAAAATTGTGATAAAGAGATACAAAAGAGTTGCCTTTTTATAGCCGATGTCATGATTGTCAAGCACGTCTGCAATTGTTTTTGAGGTAATTGCCTTGTTTATGTCGGCGTTTCCGTCATAAAAGCATAAACCGAGAAGGTTTCCGTTTTTATCAAGAAGCATACCGCCGTTGTTTGTGTCATTTACTGTAGCACTTACCTGATAAATGTCTGCTGACATATTTCCCGATGTAAATAAATTTAATGACTGTATATTACCTGAAAAAATCGTTTCTTCGTTGTCCTTTGCCGCAAAACCGAGTGTATATACCTCTGTTTCTGTTTCGGCATCCGTAACCTTGATTTTTATGTTTTTAACACCATCAGGCGTGCCTGATAATTCAAGAACCGCAATATTTTTAACTTCATCAGTCGCAATGACTGTCGCAGTTATTGTTTCGTCGTTTCCTGAATTTACAATAATATCTCCCGTATAACCCTCGATTGCCCAGAGGTTTGTAACGAGATATTTGGTTTTACTGCCTTTGTTTACTGCAAAGGCTGTTACTGTTTTTGTACCGAAGCTTGTATTGACACTAAGCTCAACTGCCGATTTTGCAGCGTTTTTTACCGCACGGGGAGCATCTGATGCATAAACGCAGCATGCTTCAATACAAATCAACAGTACGGTTATTATAAATGCAAATAATTTCTTTTTCATTATTTTCTCCGTTTCGCTAATGCGGTATCAGTCTACGTCCATCAATACCACGGTAATGTTGTCCTGTGTTTCGATATTTTTCTCAAGTGCCTTGCTTATAAGAAAATCACATACGTCCTCTTCTGCATTTTTCACGATGTATGCCATTTCCTCATCACAAAGCGTTCTGTAAAGACCGTCCGAGCACATCATGACCGAATCACCCTTAAACAGCGGAAAAATATCGGTGTTTATATCAATTTCATCAAGCTCATCAATGCCGATGTAGCTTGTGAGTGCGGCACGGTTTGGGTCATTTACCGCTTCCGACAATGAAATCTCACCGCTTTCAACCTTTTCATTAAGCACATTTTCGTAGTTATGCTCCTTGTTCAGACGGCGAAGAGTGCCGTTGCGGTAAAGATATATTCTGCTGTCACCGACAGAGAGCCAGTGAAGCTGTGAATCCTTAATCACAATTGCACACAGCGTTGTACCTGCACCGTCAAGCTTTACAACAGCGTCATTTGCTTTTTTTGCGGCATAGACAAGTCTTTCGTCAATATCGGGAATTTCACTTTCGCAGTTTGTATAAATATCGAGAAAAACCTCTGTTGCAGTGCGGCTTGCAAGTCTTCCGCCCTCAAGACCGCCCATTCCGTCCGCAAGAATTGCAAGTGCACCTATGCGGTTGTATTCCTCGGCGTTGTATATGTCCGAAAACGCAAAGTAGTCCTGCTGTTCATCACGTCTGCCGATGTGCTGTGCGTTATAGGGCGTTATCAGATGCGGACTGTCGTCCATATTAATTGTCTGTTTTGTTATCATAAATATCATCCTTTCCGATGATTAGTAAACCTCAATTTCGCTGATACATATATCCTTCCAGTCGCCGTAGTGCGTATCAAGGACGTGGATTTTTATGTATGAAGTCATAACGGGTACGTCAAAGCGTATATCCTGCATGATTCTGTACTGGTCAATTCCGAAGTTTCGGGTTGTCTGACCGCCCTCATACTCAATCGTTACCTTTGTGATACGTCTGTTTCGTCTGTAGGTTTCTTCCGACTTGAAATATCCGTTTGCCATTTTTATACCTGTCACGTACTGCTTTGTGTCTGCAAGCAGTGTAAGTGTAGGTGTAAGGCTTACGTTTCTGTTCGGTGACCATGTTGTGGCATAATTTCCGTCCATTGCGTATGCCGGAAAATACTCAACGGGAGCACCCGATGTCATATCCGTACCTCGTGTTGAGGAGGCTTCAAGCTTCGTAAATACGGGAACGGGTACTTCGGTCGGTGCAGGCGTTGCGGGCGTAGCCGTAACCTCCTGTATGGAATTGTTGCTGCTTTTTAAGCTTCCCGTTACCAGAACTGCCGTCACGATTATGCACATCACCACGAATGCACCTGCCGCTGCGGCGGCAATTAAAGCCATATTTGGCTTTTTGGGTGTGTATACGGGTGCAGTATTTACGGGCGGAGCGGGAGGTACGTTAGTCTGCGGCGGTACGTTGTAAACTGCGCCTGACGTTGGTGAATATTCGCCGAACAATGCATTGTACAGTGCGCTTACGCTCTGAAATCTTCTGTCAGCAAAAACCTCCATACCGTTCATAAGTGCATTTTCTTTTACGGGGTCTATCATAACTCCGAGCTCGGAAGGCTTTTTGAGTGCGTCGCTTTGAATTCTTTCTAGCGATTCAATAGGCTGTACTCCTGTGATTGCACGGTATATTGTTGCACAAAGGGAATAGACGTCCGTCCACGGCCCTTGCTTGCCGTGAGTTCTGTATTGCTCTTCGGGTGCATAGCCCGGCTTTAACTGTATGGAAAGACTTTTATTTCCGTTTGCGCTTATGTCACGTGCCGCACCGAAATCAAGAAGCTTTACCTTTGAATCGGTTGTAATCATAATATTATCCGGACTTATATCACGGTGAATAAGTCCCTTTTTATGAACTTCGGCAAGTGACTTCATAAGCGGCTTCACCATCACAAACATGTTTTCAGGTGCTATTTTACCGCCGTTTCTCTTGAGGAAGGATTTTAAGGTTTCGCCTTCAACATATTCCATTACGATATACGCCGTTCCGTTTTCCATGAAAAAGTCCTTTACGGAAACTATACCCTCAAGATTATCAAATTTTGCAAGTGCTTTTGCTTCATTGACAAATTTATCACGTCCCTGCTCATACATCTGCTGTGTAGAGCCTGAAAAAATCGTTACTGTATCGGTGTTTGTCGTGTCTCTTGAAACAAGTCCGTTAGGGAAGTATTCCTTAATCGCAACCTTGATTTCAAGATTGAGGTTATAGCCTATATATGTAATTCCGAAACCTCCTTCACCAATTGCGTTTCCGACCCAGTATTTTCCGTTAAGAATTGTACCGGGGTTAAGATGATGTGCCGGAGTTTCGGCGTTGCTGTTGTATCCGCAATGCGGACAGATAACAGCGTCTCCTTTATCCTGCATACAGGCTGTACAAAGTGTACTAATATCTTTCATCGTGTGTATACTCTCCTTTTTATCAGGTAAATGCGGGGTCGTAGGTGTAGTCTAAAATAACGAAGCCCGTATTTGTTCTTTCAAGCTTATAAACCCAGTGGTCTGTTTTTGTTTTTGATGTGCCGTTTTCCGTAACGGTTTTGTTCTCAGCAACCCATAAATAGTACCATCTTCCGTCATAACGCGCATTTATAACATCGACATTATTAAGCACCTCACGAAGAGTGGGATGGTCCTTCTTATACTTAGTTTGCTGATTATATGCGGTTGTGTCGGGTCTTAAATACATAAACACAGACATATTTCCGTTATTTATGTAGTCTGTACATTTATAATTAAAATCAAGAATTGTTTCTCTGAGCTCATAAAATTCTTCATCACTTGCAAGATATGAAGAATGTATTTCACTCATACGCTTGTATGTATATGAGGCATTGTACAAATCCTGACGTGGCGGCAAAGGTACCGGTGTCGGTGCAGGAGTTGCCGGGGCTTCCGTTGCAGGGATAACTGTACTGATTGGCTCAATAGTCGGGTCAGGAGTGTTGTTTGCATTGTACACGCTGATTGTGGCAAAAATCACAACAACAAGCAAAAGTGGAACTGCACAGCCTGCCAAGATAAGCGAAATAGCAAACCACTTACTTTTTTGCGGTGTATTATTTATGGATACAGGCTGAGGTGGTTGCGAAAAACCTCTTGAAGCAGGTGCAGAAGCACCTTTATAAAATGCATTATAAAGCGTTTCTATATTCTGCACTCTTTCCGTATACCTCACTGCCAGTCCCTGCATAAGCAATTGTTCTGTCTGCGGATGGATATTAATACCCATGGATGAAGGGGTCTTTAAATGGTCCTCAATCAGGCGCTCGTTTGATTCTTCGGGAACTATTCCCGTAATCATTCTGTAGATAGTTGCGCAAAGAGCATAAACATCAGTCCATGCACCCTGTTTGCCGTGAGTTCTGTACTGCTCTTCAGGAGCATAGCCGGGTTTTAGCTGAATAGAAAGGCTCTTGTTGATATTAACATCTCGTGCCGCACCGAAATCTATCAGCTTAACCTTGCCCTTTTTGGTAATCATAATATTATCGGGACTTATGTCACGGTGAATAAGTCCGTTTTTGTGGAGCTGATAAAGTGACGATAAAATAGGTCGTACCATTTTTAATGCTTCGTCAACACTTATTTTTCCGCCTCTCTTTGCAAGAAAATCCTTGAGGTTTTCGCCGTCAAGATATTCCATTACAATATAAGCTGTTCCATTTTCGAGGAAAAAGTCCTTGACCGAAACAATACCGTCACTGTCCTGAAACTGTGCGATTGTTCTTGCTTCTTCAATAAATTTGTCACGTCCGTGCTCAAACATCTTCAAAGGCTCACCGTCAAAAACGGTTATCGTATTGGAAACATCGGTGTTACGTGTCACGCATCCCGACGGGAAGTATTCCTTGATTGCAACACGCATATTAAGATTAAGGTCAAGTCCCATATAAGTAATTCCGAAACCGCCTTCACCGATTTTTCTGCCGAGAATATATTTTCCGCCAAGAATTGTATCGGGTTTTAGATGATGCGGCAGTGGATTATGTGTGTGTTCGTTGAATCCGCACGCATGGCAGACGCCATTTTCGGCAGTAAACTGCATGCATCCTTTACATAGTCTGTTTAAATTGTCCATTTTATAACCTCTTATCAATTAAATATATCGTCAAGAATTTGTTCGGGCGTAAGATTGTAGTACCCGTCAGGGTCAGACATAACGCCGCTGCTTTTCATATCCCATCTGAAACGGTCATAGTTTGTGAGATACGATGTGCCACGTGCATAATTTGTATATTTCCCGTACCACTGCGGGAAATGTTCACGCATATATTTTTTAGCAAGCCTTACAGCCATACTGTTCTTTTCTCCGTCAGGAGTTGCTGTGCCGTAGAGAGATACTCCGGGAGGAGTGCAGTTAAACAGTAAAACGCTGTGGTCACTGCATTCTCCGATAGCAATCCACACATGTTCATCCTCGGCTGAGCTCAATATATCGCCCGGTTTATAGCTTCCGACATCTTGCTTTGCTGTTTTTTCGCCCAGATTCATTGCGGAAAGGATGTCGGCATAAGACTGAGCAAGGAATACATATCCGGGTTTACCGTTTTCTGTTTCGAGAGTGTTGTACAGCGCCCAACCGACATATCCTGAACAGTCAAGACCTTTTGTTATTTCGTATTTATGCTTTGAACTGTCATACGTACTGTCCTGAAGCACTGCAAAATCCTTCCACTCCTGAGGAACACCCAATGTACGGGCATATTCGCCTGCGCCCGTATCCTCTTTGTTCCAGCCGCCACCGTATACATACATTGTACTGCCTATGGGCTTGGCAGCATTTTTCAGGAACTGTCTGATTGTTGCCTTTTTTGCCTGACTTGTAGGGATAGGTGTAGGTTGTTGAGTAACCGAAGGAGTCGGCTGTGCCGTCACCTGTGCAGTTGGTGCAGGTGAGGACGTTGTTTCCTTTGATTTTTTTAAACTATAGCCGACAAGCAAAATTGCCGTCGCCGTAATCAGTATGATATTAACTGCTATAAGTATTTTTGCCGTAGTTTTGTAATTATCCATGATTTTTTACATTATTGTGAAACTGATGTTTTTGTTGCCGAGATAGAAGCCTTCGCCTTTTGAAAGCGGTACTCTCTCATTGGGAGTAAGTCTTGTTCCGTTATCAAGATATGTTCCGAAGCTTGAACCGTTATCGGTAATCCACACTTGTCCGTCAAAATACACAGTGCAATGTCTGCGGCTGACGTTCGGAGTATTTGCATCAAATTTTATATTACACGACATTTCTCTTCCTATTATAATGTTTTCGTTCATGTTAATAGGGAAGGTGCTGCCGGCAAATTCGCCTGTTTTGCAGTAAAGTCCGGCTGAGCTTTGTTCTGTCTGAGTCTGAAATGAAGTGTTTAAATTCAGCGGTGCAGTGTTCATACTGTCCATCGTGTTTGAATAATTCATGCCGTCGTTTGAAATTGAACGGTATGAGTTGTTATAATTCTGAGGCGGATACTGATTGAAGTTGTTGTTCGGTGCATTGTTATACTGTGCATGCGCATTACCTGAATTGTTGTAGGCATGTGCAAGCATATTAAGATTTTTAATCATCAGATACAATGCAATCCATGCGCCTATACCCGCAAGCAAAGAGCCAAGGAGAAGCCATACAAGAATAGTTTTTCCGTCGTCCTGAATGTGCAGTCCGTATCTCGGACCGTTTGCCGCTTGTCTGTTACCGACTTTGTAATACCAGTAAAATGCATATATTCCGCATGTAAGAAAACTGAAAAGAATATAATATCCGAGACCGGCTGTGTGTTCGCCGTCGCCGTCGCAGACCGTATTCATGTCCTGCGCAAATTTATAATAAAAATAAAAAGAATAAATGCCGCACGTTACAAGCGTGAGCAAAATATACATACCAAGACTTCTTCTTTCTTCAATCATAAAATTATCCCTCCATAATATAATGTAAGATTTTAAAAATACAGCCATCCTTTAAGTTTGCTGTGACTATTATATTTTCGGGGTCAAAGAGTCTTGTGAAATAAACTGCAAGAAATGTCAGGACAAATATCCATGTTATAATACGAAAAACAGGTTCTCTGAATTTTTTTCTGACTATAAATAAAACCGCATATACGGGAATGAAAAATATAAGCGGATGATAGTAAAGTGCGCCTTGTATATCAAGCGAAAAAAGCCGTATCAGCGCTCGTGTCATTCCGCAACCACAGCACGAAATACCCGTAAGAAAGCGTATAGGGCATCCTATGCCGGTCAGAAAAAATAAAAAATACACTGCCGCTGTGATTACAATTCCCAACGCAGCATTCAATCCTCTTTTCATAAATCCCCCATAAAAATAACTATCAATTTATTATATCAATTTTAATACGATTTGTCGACAGTTTTCACGAAAATTCTCTGTTTTCAACTAAATTTTTTAAAAATATTTATACATTACCTTATATTGGGAATATATAAAAAAATTTAATGGTTGTATATAAAGGGAAAATATGCTATAATGATTTCATTGAAGATGAAATCATTGAATTGCCCGACGGCGTGAATTGAAAATTAAAATTTTCATGAATTGCACCTTCGGTGCATGATACAGGCAATTCAATTCATGGAGCGATAGCGAGAAATTATGGTGGTAACCAATTCATGACAACGGAGTTGTCAATTTCTTGCTTTTTATAAAAGCGCAATGAACGGAAAGGGGATAAAATTATGTTTATAAATGAACAGGTGAGAACAATTGTAAAAAAGGAATATGATGTGGCAGTATGCGGCGGAGGGTTTGCCGGAATATCTGCTGCGTTGGCGGCGGCAAGACAGGGAAGTAAGGTTGTACTTTTTGAGAAGCAGTATATGCTTGGCGGTCTTGGTACAGCAGGCATTGTAACAATATATCTTCCATTATGTGACGGCTTTGGACGTCAGGTATCTTTTGGTATAGCTGAGGAGCTTCTTCGCTTATCAATATTACATGGTGCTGAGGCAAAGTACCCTGAAAACTGGCTGGATAATAAAGGTTCTCGTGGTGAACATGATAAACGCTTTGAGGTTCAATATAATCCGCAGCTCTTTGCTATTTTGGCGGAAAAACTTCTTTTGGATGAGGGTGTTGATATATTATATGGTACATATGCTGTCGGAGTAAATGTGGAGCAAAGTAAGATACAGCATATAATTACTGAAAATAAATCAGGAAGAATTGCATATAAAGTCAAATCGGTAGTTGACGCAACGGGTGACTGTGATATTGCACATTTTTCGGGCGCACCTACCGAATTATTCAAACAAGGCAATGTACTTGCTGCATGGTATTATTCAATGGGGAATAGTGGATATAATCTTAATATGGTAGGCTTTGCGGATATTCCTGACGAAGAAAAGAGTGAGGAAAATAAGATTAAGCCGCTTACAACAAAAAGATTTTCGGGTCTTGATGGTGAGGAGCTTTCTGAGCAAATGTGTATGTCACATCAGTCTACATATGCGGACTTTTTGAAAAAGAGACAAGCAGATGATGCACTGTTGCCTGTAACCATCGCTACAATTCCCCAGATAAGAATGACCCGACGAATTGCCGGTGAGTATGAATTGTCGCATGAGGAGATGCATAAATATTTTGAGGATTCAGTGGGAATGGTCTCCAACTGGAAAAAGAGAGGTCCTGTGTATGAGGTTCCGTTCAGAACGCTGTACAGTTCCCAAATAAAGAATCTTATATGTGCCGGACGTTGTACTTCGGTAAACGAAACACTCTGGGATGTTATGCGTGTTATTCCATGCTGTGCGGTTACCGGTCAGGCCGCAGGAACTGCCGCAGCGATGACAGATGATTTTTCAAAAATAGACATTAAAGAGCTTCAGGATAAACTTGTTGCAAATGGTGTTTATCTGCACGAAGAAGACCTTAAATAATATATAATTATGCAGGAGATAGCGGAGAAAGATTATGGCATACGGAAAAAAATCAAATGACGCTTTGATGGATTTAAAGCGTGCTTTAAAAGAGAATAAGACAGAGCCTATGTATCTGTTTTTCGGTGAGGAAAGTTATTTAAAGGAGCTGTATGCCGAAAAGGTGCAGGCGCTTGTACCTGATATGGGTTTTCCTGATTTCAACTACATGAAATTTGAAGGCCCTGATGTGGCATTATCGGACTATGACGATGCATGGGAAAGCTTCCCCATGATGGCAGAAAAAAAGCTGATTATTATAAAGGACAGCGGAATTTTTAACCGACCAAACGAAGAGGTGAAATCCTTCTGGCAGGAAAAATTTAATCGTGTGAGCGAGGAAAATGTTGTTGTTTTTGATGAAAGCAAGGTTGACAAGCGCTCAGTGACATATAAGGCATTCACTAAAAAGGGACTTGCGGTTGAGTTTTCGTATCTGAGCGAGGCAGACCTTGTTACGTGGGTTAACAAGCAGGCGCTTACACATAAGAGGAAAATGTCAAAGGATGCGGCATATTATTTTATCAATGTGTGCGACAAGGGCATAAACACCTTACAGAATGAGTTTGATAAATTACTTAATTACTGTGGAGAGGAAATCACAAAGAATGATATTGACAACGTTGTTTCAAAATCGCTTGAGGTGCAGATTTTCGACCTGACCGATGCAATTATGCGTAAAGACGCCAATGCCG
Organism: Clostridia bacterium; assembly: GCA_036310525.1. Taxonomy (GTDB): domain Bacteria; phylum Bacillota; class Clostridia; order UBA1381; family UBA1381; genus UBA4716. The sequence continues at coordinate 32,783 of JAXJRQ010000166.1, read as the reverse complement.
CTATGGAGGTTGTGAGCAGTATACGTACCTCGAATGAAAGTGCGCTCGGGATTTTGTATCTGATTAATTCAACGGCGGAAAAAATGCTTCATGCAAAGCTCTTAAAGGGTGAAAGTGTGAGGGATATTGCCGCAAAGCTGGGTACTGCGCCATTTATTGCGGGCAAGTACGTCGACGGTGCAAAGGCATTTTCGGAGGAGGCATTAAAACGCATGGTTATGCGTATTCCTGAAATTGATTATGAAATCAAGCAGGGAAACCTCGAAATGTGGACGGGCGTGGAACAGTATATTGCAGAGTGTATATATTATCAGTAAATAGTATAAAGGGACGGCAATGCCGTCCCTTTATACTATTATTGTTTTGGATTAAAGTTTTTGCGTTCTTCTTCAAGTATCCGCAAAAAGTTGTCAATCTGTGTTTGTGATGGCTTGTAGTCGGGGTTAGAGGAGCAGGGAAGTGTGGGTGCTGTGCCGTCCGAATACCAGAACGGTGAAAGATTGTCGTTTTCAAATTTCACGCAATCCTCTTCGTTTCTGAAATCGGGAATGTCATAGGGCATTCCGCCTTCAAGCAAGCTTCTGTGCGCCATTATGGCTACAGATGCAAGACGTGTTGCAAAATATACGTCAAGCTCGGGCGGTGTGTTGGTTCTGATTGCTTCAAAGAACTTACGCACAACAAAGAAATCTCCGCCGCCATGTCCTGCTTTTTTTATCAATTCGGCATCCTTGTCAACAAGCTCGGTTTTATAATAATTATGCTTTTTCATACCCTCGGGAATTTCCCATGAATTATAGTTAAGAACCATCATGTTATCGCTTCCGCGCACATTCTCAATCTGTCCTTTTGTACCGCATATACGGTAGGAATTTTCCTCAGCACCAAAGGCTGAACAGCCGGTCACTCTGAAAACAGAGTTATCATCATTAAGACATGTGATAATAGCGGCTTTATCACCGACACAGCTTGCTCTTGTGCAGTCCTCGGGAGATGGCATATATACGGGCATTGCTGTTACTCTTACGGGCAGTGAGCCGGTTGCATACATAATCGGTGCAAGTGAGTGTGTGACATAATATGTTCGGGGCACATACTGTCTCCAGTGCTTTAAATCGTCATACAGACTGTAAATACCCGAATTTTTATAAACATCACCGGGGTGATTGTATTCGCCTTCGGCAAACATTACCTTACCCAATGTACCGCCTTCATAGACACGCTTCATTTCCTGATTAAACAGCATAAACGGATAGTTTTCGGCAAGCATATAAAACGCCTTGCTCTTTTTTGCGGCTCTTACGAGAGCTACGCCCTCCGCCATGGTGCTGTTTGATGTGCATTCGCATAAAACATGAATATTCTTTTCAAGACAGCGTATTGCGTATTCTGAATGTTCATGAAAATAGTTTGCAAGAAGCACTGCATCCATGGGATGCTCAATGAAAGAATCAAAATCCGAATAAATCGCTACATCGTTGGCAAGTCTGTTCTTGGCACGCTCCAGTGAATTGTTGTCCTTATCACATACAGCAACAATTTCTGCGTTGTTTGCAAGAAGGTTATCAAAATAATAATAGCCTCTCTTTGCACCAAAAACTCCTATACGAATATTTTTCATAATAACCTCCTGAAAATTAATTTATATATTCTACTTGATAAACACAAGTATAAACAGACCAACTAATGCAATCATTACTGATGCAACTTCACGTTTATCGGGACGCTGATGCAAAAACAGTCCGATAATCATGGAAAATATAATGGTAGCTCCCGTGATAAACGGAGACTGTACTGATGCCGGAAGATATGAAAGGCAAATAAGTGAAAGCCAGTTTGCAATTCTGTTTAAAGCGCCGCCTCCAAACATGGCGAACACTGATTTCAAATTAAGTCTTCTGTTGTCAGATTTGAAAATCAATAAAAGAATAACGGAAAGCACTAACCCTAATGCGGCACACAGAATTGAATACTCGGATGCCGAAACCTTTTCAAAAGGCGCCGCCTGATATATTTTTGAAATAACTCCGGAAAGCCCGTTTAGAATAAATATACCTGCATAGTAAAGAGTACCTGATTTTTTCTCGCCTTTTTGAACAGTCAGCAAAAGTGCAAATATGATACAAAGAAAGCAAAGACATTTTGAAAGCGTCAGAGCTTCGTCAAAAAACAATATTCCCGCCGCGGAGGGTAAAAGCATTCCGCCGAGCATCATATACATTGAATATAACGAAAGATTGATTTTGCCGAGAGCCTTGAGGCTTAAAAATGACAATATTATAGCGTCCAAAGTACAAATCAGCGCCATAATCAGCGCAAACGGAGTACATCCGAAGCTGAACCTGTTAATGAGCGACAAAGCGATTATTCCTATAAGACCGTTGCCGATGCCCAACACAAATGTGGCTTGCAGGTCGTTGCCGTATTCTTTGCTGAATACTCTGCTGAATAAAAATTGCGAACTGAACATCAGTGAGCATAAAGTAATTATTCCGTAATACATTTATCCGTTACCTCTTAAAATTTATTCTCTAACTTAATTATAGCATATTTTTTATATCAAAAAATAGAAAAAATCTACTAAATGATGTAAATATTCCGCTTTTTTCTTGACCGCTGGGTGATGATTTGCTATAATATGCGATAAGAGGTGACGTGGATGAAAAAGTCGGATAATAATATATGCAAGTTTGTACAATATACGGAAACGGAACAGATTATTACGACAAATTTTGTTTATGAATGTAATCTGGAAACAATGTCCGAAATGAGCATCAGACAAAATAATATTATGTATCTTGTTGTGAGCGGAAAGGGCAGGCTGTGTACAGAATTTATGAAACACGAGCTTGAGCCTGGGATGATTTTTTTCACATTTTCGGGAGCACCGTTTCGGATTGAAAACACGGATAACATCAGCTATATGTATATCACATTTCGTGGACAACGTTCAAAAAAACTGTTTGAAAGGTTTATGATAACGCCTGCGAGTTGTGTTTTTGAAGGTCATGAAGGACTGATTTCCTACTGGCAAAATTGCATAGGTAAAGCAAATGAACAAAATATTGATTTGATAAGTGAGAGTGTTTTGCTGTATACGTTTTCGCAAATGTCGTCTGTGCCGGAAAACAACGAAAATACTCTTATAGGCGATATACTTAAATATATAGAAGAAAATTTTTCAAATGCAGAGCTTACCCTTGAGTCAACTGCGGATGCACTCGGATATAATTCAAAATACATATCAAAGCTTTTTAAGAATAAGATAGGTATAACTTTTTCGGAATATCTTAAAAATACGAGAATACAACATGCAATTTTTCTCATTGAAAGGGGAATAACTGCTGTTAAAAATATTGCACTCCTTTCAGGCTACAACGACCCGTTCTATTTTTCAAACGTTTTCAAAAAGAATGTGGGAATTTCGCCGAGTGAATATATTAAGAAAAAATAAAAATACACAGACCGTAAACGGTCTGTGTATTTGTGTATATCAGCGATTTAAAAGAACCTTATATATTTCATCACGAATATCCATGTGGTGTTTGAAATAAAGAAAATTACCATGGTTTCTTACGTGAGTGCCGTAAAATACGGCAATATTGTTTTTCGGGTCAATGATTGTGTATGAGCCTGCGGCGCCGTCCCAGCCAAATTCGCCCTTTTCGGAAAAATCACTGCTTACGTTGGTACGTACTCCAAGACCATATGTATATCCCGGTTTCATGGGAGAAAAATCCGCGAACTGTTCAGGTGTAAGATGGTCCTGTGACATAAGCGCGATTGTTTCCTTTTTAAGAAGTGTTTCACCGTTTGCCATTGCAGCGGCAAACTTAATATAGTCATCAGCACACGAAATCATTCCTGCACCGCCGCTGTGGTAGTTTGATGATAATATGTACTGGTTTTTCTTTGGCATAAGTGAAGAGGTGTTTGTCTGCGCATCGTACACATACTGACTGCACATACGGTCTAAAACGTCGTCTGTAACGGTCATTGTTGTATGCTTCATACCGCAAACATCGTATATGTTTTTCTTCACATAATCTTCAAACTTCATGCCCGAAACAACCTCAACAACCGCTGCAAGCACGTCATGGCTTAGGCTGTACAGATAATGCTCGCCCGGATGGAACTGCAAAGGCTCGTTTGCAATTGCACGCACTATATCAAGTGTTGGTGCGTCGGGATTTTTTGAAAGTACCGCTTTGATGCTGTCGCTTTCGAGGTTGTAGTCAAGTCCCGAGGACATCGTAAACAGATTTTTTATAGTTATATGCCCCTTTGCATCAACGAGTCCGTCGGGGGTTTTTACCTTCATGTCCTTAAATTCGGGTATGTATTTATAAACATAGTCATCAAGAGCAATAAGTCCCTTTTCATACAGCTGTAATGCGGCTGTACATGTCATCGGCTTACTTGCCGAATAGAGAAAATACATTTCATCGCCTTTAAGCGGCAACTTTTTCTCATCATCACGTGTACCCGTCATGTAGCGGTATACAATTTCATTTTTATATGATACAATAATATCTGCGCAAGGGATGTCCTTTTCACGGCATCCGTTGTCGATTATTTCTTTAAGTGTATCAAAATTCATGCTCAACAATCCTTTCCGTTGTGGTTTTTAAATAACTGTTTTTCTAACTTTAACCCTAATTCAATTACCTGAGGGTCGCAATAGTTATAATTCTTTTCTTCAAGCAGGTTTTCAAATTCTTTCATTAATAATTCAGTATTCATGACACATTCCTTTCTGAAGTTGTAAATAATCATTTTATCGACTATATTTTACAATATATATGAAATAATGTCAATAAATACGGGTTAAATACATCGCAACTTTCGTCCGACCGTATTCGACAATTTATGCGTTATTCTTTTTTGCATTGCGTGTCAGAACCGTAAAAGATACAGCAGACGCAATTATAAGAAGCAGTGCAACTGCCTGTGAAATTCCGAGCTTATCAGGAATAAGGTAGAGGATGTATATACTGTCACGCATTCCCTCCAGAAACAGTCTGCCGAGTGAGTACCAGAAAATATAGAAGCAAAACACCTGACCGTCGGCGGTTTTTTTGTTTCTGAACAATACAAGAATAACAAGTCCCGCTATATTCCATAGTGCCTCGTATATAAACAGCGGATGAACGGGAGCGGCACCGTTTATGGACATACCCCATGGAAGAGCTGTTTCTCTGCCATATACCTCGGTATTTACAAAATTACCAAATCTGCCGATTGCCTGACCGATGAATAGTCCGCCGCAGCACACATCACATACGTTTTTAAAATTCAGCTTGCGTATACGGCAGATTACATATGTGCTTATAACTGCTCCGATAATACCACCGTATATTGCAAGACCGCCGTTCCAGATTTTAAATATGTCTGTCCAGTTTCCACGGAATTCGTCGAGCGCAAACAGTACGTAGTATATTCTTGCACCTAAAATCCCCGCTATCAGTCCGAACATGGCAATATCCCATACGTCGCCCTTTTTCACACCTCTTTTTTCGCATGTAAAATATACGAAGGTGACACCCAGAAGAAAGCCCGTAAGGATAATCAGCGCATACCAGTACACCTCACGTATACCTATATTAAATGCGACCGGACTGATATTAAGGCTTATATTAAGCTTCGGAAAGCTGATATTATTCATAAAATTCAAAACCTTTCTTATTTAAATATACAAATCAGACTTCACGCATGGTAAGCGAAATACGCTTTTTCTTTACATCAACGTCAAGCACCTTAACCTTGACAATATCTCCTACCGATAAAACGTCTGTGGGGTGCTTTATATATTTGTCACATATATGCGATATGTGCACAAGACCGTCCTGATGTACACCAATGTCAACAAATGCGCCGAAATCTATAACATTTCTTACAGTTCCCGTAAGAATCATTCCCGTTTTCAAATCCTCCATTGAAAGAATGTCGCTTCTTAAAACGGGCTGTGGCAGTTCTTCACGTGGGTCACGTCCACGCTTTAATAAGCTGTCGGCAATATCCTCAAGCGTTATCTGACCGATGCCAAGCTCAGAAGCAAAAAGCGCAGTGTCAAGCTGAGCAAGTCTGCTCTTGATGTCGCTGATGTTTCCTTCTGCAACATCCTGAACGGTGTAGTCGAGCTTTTTTAAGAGCTCTTCTGCGGCTTTATAGCTTTCAGGATGCACCGATGTATTGTCGAGAACATTGTCGCTGTCAGGAATACGCAAAAATCCTGCACACTGCTCAAATGCCTTGTTACCGAGCTTGGGAACCTTTAAAAGCTCTTTTCTCGATGAGAACTTACCGTTTTCTTCACGATATGCAATTATATTTTTTGCGACTGTGCTGTTGACTCCTGCAACGTACGATAATAATGATGGCGATGCGGTGTTAAGGTCAACGCCTACGCTGTTAACACAGCCTTCAACAACTCCGCCCAAAGCTTCGCCGAGACGTTTCTGATTCATGTCGTGCTGATACTGTCCTACGCCGATTGATTTCGGGTCAATTTTAACAAGCTCTGCCAATGGGTCTTGCAGACGTCTTGCAATTGAAACAGCACTTCTTAAAGCAACGTCAAATTGCGGAAATTCTTCCGTAGCAAGCTTTGAAGCACTGTATACCGAAGCACCTGCTTCGTTTGTCATTACATAATAAACTGTACGGTCAAGCTCCTTTATAAGGTCTGAAACAAAGATTTCGGATTCCTTTGACGCTGTACCGTTTCCTATTGAAACTATATTAACATTATGCTTTGTAATAAGATTTTTAAGAACAGTTTTTGCTTTTTCCTTATCGTGAATGGGTAGTGTGCAGTAAACAATACCCGTATCAAGCACCTTGCCTGTTTCATCAACAACAGCTACTTTACAGCCGGTACGGTATCCGGGGTCAAAGCCGAGAACAACATTTCCCTTTACGGGCGGCTGCAGTAAAAGACCTGAAAGATTCTTTCTGAATACCTTTATTGATGCTTCTTCTGCGTTTTCTGTAAGAAGATTTCGTATTTCGTTTGAAATTGACGGTGCAATCAGTCTGCTGTATGCATCCTCTGCTGCTGCTTCGACGTATTCGGTAGTAATCGCACGCTTTCTTGATGCGACTTGTCTGTGCAGATAATTAATAATCGGCTGTTCATCAAGCTCAATTTTTACCGATAAAAAGCCTTCCTTTTCGCCACGGTTCACTGCAAGAAGTCTGTGGTGAGCAAGCTTTGAAAGCGGCTCGGAGAAATCATAGTAAAGTCTGTATACGCTGTCCTCCTCTGTAGCTGCCTTTGAAACGAGCATGGCATTCCTGAGAGTCATTGAACGTATTGATTTTCTGTAATCTGCGTTATCGCTTATTGCTTCGGCTATAATATCCATTGCACCGTTTAATGCATCCTCGGTTGTTTCAACGCCTTTTTCAGCATCTATAAAGTCGAGTGCGATTGAATCAATACTTCCTTCATATATTTCCTGCTTGAAAAGAATAATTGCAAGCGGTTCAAGTCCTTTTTCCTTTGCAATGGTTGCACGTGTACGGCGCTTGGGTCTGTACGGACGGTAAATGTCCTCAAGCTCGGAAAGCGTATTCGCATTTGTGATTGCAAGTGTCAGCTCTTCGGTGAGCTTTCCCTGTTCATCAATCAGACGTGCAATTTCTGCTTTTTTATCCTCAAGATTTCTCAGATATGTAAGTCTTTCGGAAAAATCACGTAACACCTCATCGCTCAGTGTTCCTGTTTTTTCCTTTCGGTATCTGGCGATAAAGGGAATAGTGTTTCCTTCATCAATCAATTCTATAGTGTTTGTGACCTGCCATTTCTCTATTTTAAACTCCGAAGTTAAAATATCGACAATTTTGTTTTCTGATTCGTTCATAACAACCTCCATTTTCCGGTAAAATATCACAAAAAATAAAAATGTAATATTTCTGAAAAAAATTTTTAAAAAAAGACTTCACAAATTAAATATTTTGTGATACAATAGTAACAGACACAAGATATAGTGGTTATATTGTGCAATTAATACCAATATACACCATTTTTTATTTGTGTTCTTTCCAATAATTATACCCTATTTTTTTTGATTTTACAAGTAAAAGAAGAAAATGTATTCAAATTGGGATAATTATTTAAAAAAATTTTAAAAAACATATTGCTTTTCTTGCAAAAATAAGGTAAAATGGATATACGGGGAGCAAAATGGAGGAAATGGGAGAGAATGTACAAGTCCTGCGTTTTGTTTTACATGCTGTCGGGAGGAAATATTTACGACAGTGAACCATGAATTACTTAAAGCAAGAAAGGCGGTGAATATACGGTGGCTACTTTTGTTGATGAATATGAAAGACAGCTTGATGAACGAGGAAGAATTATACTTCCCGCAAAAATAAGATCCCTTCTGGGTAATACCGTGTATATCACCCGTGCACCTTTTGATAAGTGTCTGCATCTCTATACTGAAGAAGAATGGGCGAATGTTTCCGATAAGGTTAGTCAGCTTCCGACAGCAACGGACAGGAATGCAGCTGCTTTTGTGCGTTTGTTTTACGGTAAAGCCACTTCGGAGCAGGTGGATAAGCAGGGACGTATTTCCATAGGTGAAAAGCTCATGGAATATGCATCGCTTTCAAAAGAGGTTGTCCTGATAGGCGCCAATACAAGGCTTGAAATCTGGGACAGTGAAACATGGAAGAAATATCAGGATGATTTGTCGGATGACATCATGATGGAAGGTATCCTGAAATACGGACTCAATATTTGATTTTGCCTTAATATGGCATAAACGGAGAATGTTATGGAATTTAAGCATGTTTCGGTACTTCTTGAAAAAAGCGTGAAGCTTCTTAATGTTAAGGATAACGGAGTGTATGTTGACGGAACTCTTGGCGGAGGCGGTCATTCGTATAAGCTGTTATCGTCAAATGATACCTGTAAGCTTATCGGTATTGATCAGGACAAAGAGGCTATTGCCGCTGCAACAAAAAGACTGCAGTGCTTTGACAAGCGTGTAAGTGTTGTCAACAGCAATTTTTGCAGAATTAAGAGTATATTGGACGAGCTTGGCATTGACAGTATTGACGGTGCCATACTTGATTTGGGCGTAAGCTCATATCAGCTCGACAATGGTGAAAGAGGTTTCAGCTATATGCATGATGCGCCTCTCGATATGCGTATGAACAGAGAAAGCGCAAAATCAGCGTATGATGTGGTGAACTCATACTCATGCGAGGATTTAACAAGAATATTTTTTGACTACGGCGAAGAAAAATGGTCAAAAAGAATAGCTGAATTTATAATTAACGAAAGACAAAAAAAGCCACTTGAAACAACCTTTGAACTGGTTGAAATAATCAAGGCGGCTATACCTAAGAGTGCAAGAATGGACGGCGGACATCCCGGAAAGAGAATTTTTCAGGCTATCCGCATAGAAGTGAATAACGAACTTGGAATTCTTCATGATGCAATCAGTGATTTTTGCGAGGCATTAAAGCCGGGCGGAAGACTTGCAATAATAACGTTCCATTCTCTTGAGGACAGAATTGTGAAGCAGACATTTGCTTCACTGGCACAGGGATGTATATGTCCGAAGGAATTTCCGGTGTGCGTATGCGGTAACGTTCCCAAAGCAAAGCTTGTGACACGAAAACCCATACTTCCGGATCGTGAGGAAACAGAGAATAATTCCAGGTCGAAAAGTGCGAAATTAAGAGTTTTAGAGAAAATATAGGAGTAAGTTAGTGGCATACGGAAATTTGGCGTATAAACAGTATCAGGAAGCGCCGATAGAGAAGAAACCACAACAGAATAAGGCAAAAAAGAGGAAGCATGAACAGATGCTCATACGACGCAAAAATATTTGCAGAATATGTGCTACTGTTTTAGTGTCATTTTCTGCGGGATTTATGATTTCGCAGTTCGTGGCTGTTAATGAGACAAAACAGGAAGCGGCAATTTTGCAGGACAACTTAGAAGCGGCGCAGTCCGCAACAGCTCAGAAAATGTTCGAGCTTGAACATAGTGTTGACCTCGCAACTATAGAAAAAGAGGCAACCACAAGACTTGGTATGCAGCGTCCGGAACGGTATCAGACTATTTACGTTAACGTCAAGCAGGGCGATGTGACCGAGAAAGTCGCAGGTGAGGTTGAAGGTATACATATCCGCCTGGGAAAAGCAATCAAGGAGATTGCAGGTAATATTGTAGAGTTTTTCAGCATAGAATAGTGTATATGTCTTAAAGTAAATGATTTTCCCACTGTCCGAAGGATAGCGGGATTTACTTGATTAGAAACAAATTATAATAAGAAGGAAATAAAATAATGCCAACACCATCAGTAAATAGAATAAGGAAGCGTGCCATTGTGATGACAGGAGCGGTTGTTGCATGTCTGGCAGCTTTAATTCTGAGGGTTTCATATTGGCAGATAATCCGCGGTGAAGAGCTTTGGACGAAAGCGAAAAATCAACAGCAGGGAAGCAGTGTCATTACTGCCGCCCGTGGTAATATTTATGACCGTAACGGAAAAACGCTCGCGGAAAGTGCGTCTGTAAATACGCTGATATGTAATCCGCAGGATATTAAAAATGACGGAAATGCTCAGGTGATAGCGGAAAAGCTTTCGCCTATACTCAGTATGCGTTATGACGATATAATGAAAGTCATCACAAAGGAAAGCCGTTATCAGGTTATCAAGAAACGAATTTCCGCTGAGGAAACTGCAGAGGTTGAAAAAATAATAAATCCGGGTGATGATCCTGATGATGCCGCAAAGGCTTTGGCCGATGCATTTTCGGGTATCTATTTTGAGGATGATTCAAAACGCTATTATCCGTTTGATGTTGCGGCGCATGTTCTGGGATTTACGGGATATGACAATAATGGTCTTCAGGGAATAGAACGTGTTTTTGATGAACAGCTTTCCGGACGAATAGGCAGAGTGCTGACAAATCAGACTGCGACGGGTACTACACTTGAGTCACAGCAGCAGGAATATGTTGAAGCGGCAGAAAAAGGGAATGATGTAGTTCTCACTATTGATGAAACCATTCAGCATTTCCTTGAAAAACGTCTTGAAGAGGCAGTGCTTGAGCATGAGCTTAAAGAGGGTGCCGCAGGTATCATAATGAACCCCAAAACGGGCGAAATACTTGCTATGGCGACAAAACCCGATTTTGATGCGAATAATCCTTACGACATAGACACCTTCAATAAATATGCGATAGATTTTACCTATGAGGGTGAAACGGATTCTGATAGTGATGATGAGGATGCAACTCCAAAACCCACAGAGGATCCTGACAATATGAGTGAGAAGAAAATAGCCGCAATGCGAAATAAAATGTGGCGAAATAAAGCAGTGTCGGATACATACGAGCCGGGTTCAACATTTAAAATTGTGACTGCGGCGGCGGCGCTTGAAGAACATCTTGTGGACATGAACACAAAGTTCTACTGTCCGGGATTCCGTATAGTTGAGGACAGACAAATCAGCTGTGCGAGTGAAGAGGGTCATGGTCCGCAGACCTTTGAACAGGGTGTTATGAATTCATGTAACCCTGTATTTATGGATGTCGGACTTCAGCTTGGCTATGATAAATTTATGGAGTATTTTACTGCATTCGGTCTTGCCGAAAAAACGGGCATTGAGCTTGGCGGTGAAAGTACAAGTATTTACTACAAAACACGCATGAACAACGTGGACCTTGCCACAAGTGCGTTCGGTCAGGGCTTCCAGGTAACACCTGTTCAGCTCATAACCGCTATCAGCGCCGTAATAAACGGCGGTGAAAGAATGCGTCCGCAGATTGTTAAGGAAATAAGAAATAATGAGGGTGTGGTTAAGTCATACCAGCCTGAGGTTGTGAGCCGTGTTATTTCGGAGGAAACCTCGGCAAAAATGCGTGACGTGCTTGAAAAGGTTGTTTCTGACCCTGAAGCAACTGGTAAAAACGCATATGTAAAGGGTTGCCGTATAGGCGGTAAAACAGGTACTTCGGAGAAACAGCCCCGAGGCAGTGACAAGCGAATTGCTTCATTTGTCGGCTTTGCGCCTGCAAATGATCCTGAACTGGTTTGTCTTATTATGCTTGACGAGCCTCAGGTGGCGAATAAGTTCGGTGGCACCATTGCTGCACCGCTTGCGGGTGAAATTATCGAAGATACTTTAAATTATCTTGGAATTGAGAAGCAGTACGCCGAAGGAGATACTCCCGAGGTTAAAATGGAGGTTCCCGATGTAAGGGATTTGTCTGTATCAAAGGCGAAAGAAGCCATTGCAGATGCAGGACTTTATTATAATGTCAAGGGCGACGGGGCGAAGATTGTAGGTCAGCTTCCGAAGCCGGGCGTTATGATGGGCGAAGAATCTATTATAATTTTATATACAGAAGAGGATTACGAGGATATAACCGTCACTGTACCTGAGCTTAAGGGTATGTCGGTTGAATCGGTAAGATACGCTCTTGCTGTAAGAGACTTAAACCTTGAAATTATGGGTGCAGGTCACAGTGAATCAAGATTTGCATATTCCGTGAGCCAGAGCATCAAGCCGGGCGAAAAAGTCAGCGCCGGTTCTGTTGTCGGTGTAGAATTCAGACAGGCGGCTCAGGACTAAGCAAAAATAGTTTAGGGGGGATTAAGAATGCTTACTTCCGTACTTTTCGGTGAAAGCTGGATTGAGAAGTTTGATGACATTGAAATTACAGGTATCGCATATGACTCTCGGAAGGTTCAACCGGGTAATGTGTTTGTCTGCATAAAGGGATTTGAAACCGACGGTCATAAATATGTTGATTCCGCATTGAAAAATGGTGCGGCGGTCATTGTTGCAGAGGATGAGGTCTGTGCAGATACTCCTGTGTGGTACGTTTCTGATGCAAGAAAAACCATCGCAGAGCTTGCATGCAGATTTTACGATTATCCCTCGTCTAAGTTTAAGCTTGTAGGTGTTACGGGCACAAACGGAAAAACGACTATAACATATTTATTGAAGAGTATTCTTGACGAAGCCGGAAAATGTGTAGGTGTAATAGGTACAAATCAGAATATAATCGGTGATAAAGTGCTTATTACCCAGAGCAACACTCCCACAACTCCGAACTCCCTTGAACTGCAACAGCTTTTTGCTGAAATGCATTCAAGTGCGGCTGAATATGTGGTGATGGAGGTTTCGAGCCATGCTCTTGACCTTGACCGTGTACACGGCTGTCACTTTGATGTGGGAATTTTCTCAAATCTCACTCAGGACCATCTTGATTTCCATAAAACAATGGAAAATTACCGCAATGCAAAAGCAAAGCTTTTTGATATGTGTGACCACGGTGTTATCAATATCGATGATGAACACGGCAGAATAATCGCACCGTCAGCAAAATGCGATGTTTTAAAGATTGGTCTTGATGACGGAAGTGACCTTAAAGCAGAAAACATCAAAATTACGGCACGAGGCACGGATTTTGACATGATATATAAGGGTGGAAAATATCCCGTACATGTAATGATACCCGGTAAATTTACCGTCTATAACGCTATATGTGCCGCAGGTGCGGCAATTCAGCTTGGAATTGACATGAAAACCATTCAGGACGGATTATCGGCGGCGACCGGAGTTTTAGGCAGAGTAGAGGTTGTTCCGACTGATACGGACTATACCGTAATTATCGACTATGCTCATACTCCCGACGGTCTTGAGAATATAATAAATTGTGTAAAAGAATTTGCGGTGGGTAAGGTAATAACCTTATTCGGCTGCGGTGGTGACAGAGACAATTCCAAACGTGCCGTTATGGGCGAAATTGCGGGCAGATTATCTGACTACAGCATAATCACATCCGATAACCCCAGAACGGAAGACCCCGAAAAAATCGTAAAACAGATTGAAGAGGGCATGAAAAAGAGCGGCGGAGAATATACTCTTATAACCGACAGACGTAAAGCAATCGGGTATGCACTTGATAATGCCAAAGCAGGTGACGTGATTATACTTGCAGGCAAGGGTCAGGAAACATATCAGATAATCGGCAAGGAAAAGTTTGATTTTGACGAGCGTCTGGTAGTGTACAGTCATTTGCACAGTAAATAAACTGATAAGGGAACGGCTTGGGGAAATTCTTCACTGCCGCTCCCTATATTTAAAGATAAAAGGAAAAAAACATATAAACTGTGTACAGAAGGGGGATGCGATATAGCATATGCAGAAGCTCACTATTGATGATATACTTATAGCAACGGACGGAAGTCTGGTGTGCGGCGATAAAAATACAGAAATAACTGATATAACCACCGATTCAAGAAAGGCTTTGGAGGGTGTGCTGTTTATACCTATTGTCGGTGAACGTTTCGACGGACATGACTTTATCCTCTCTTCGCTTGATAATGGTGCGGCGGCGGTGCTTACGCATAAGGACATTGCACCATATGAAGGTAAGAGCATTATAAAGGTGGAAGATACCTTTAAGGCACTTGCAGATGTCGCAAAATATTATAAGAAAAAATATAATCTTCCTACGGTTGCTGTAACGGGCAGTGTAGGAAAAACCACCACAAAGGATATGCTTTATGCTGTGCTTAGCCAAAGCTATAACACATTAAAAACCGAGGGTAATTTCAATAACGAAATCGGTCTTCCGCTTACGGTATTCAGACTTGAAAAAGAACACGAAGCGGCAGTTCTTGAAATGGGAATGAGCCATTTCGGCGAGATTGAAAAGCTTGCAGGTATAGCAATGCCTGATGTTGCAGTAATTACCAACATAGGCATGTCGCATATTGAAAATCTCGGTTCACAAGAGGGAATTTTCAAGGCAAAAACAGAGCTTCTGAAATATTTTGATGCAAATAATACACTTATAACCAACGGCGACGATGCGTTTTTGTCAACAACAAAAGGTAAGGGTACATATAGGGTTGTGTATTACGGCATTAAAAATCCCGAAAACGATGTTTATGCAAAGGATATAGTGAATTTAGGCGCAGACGGTACTGAATTTATTGCCGTTTTGGACGGTAGTGAATACAAGGTCAGAGTAAAGGTTGCAGGTGAACATAATGTGTATAACGCACTTGCGGCAATTTGCGTCGGAAGAGCTTTTGATGTTCCCATGGATAAAATTTTAAAGGGCATTGAAAGCTTTGAGCTCACGGCTATGCGTATGTCCGTTGAAGAAAAAAACGGAATAACGCTTATAAATGACTGCTACAATGCATCGCCTGATTCTATGCGTGCGGCATTGAAGGTGTTGTTGTCACTTGAATCAAAACGCAGAGTGGCAATTCTTGGCGATATGCTCGAAATGGGTGATTTTGCACCCGAAGCGCATAGCGGTGTGGGTAAGGCGGCGGCTGATTGTGCGGATGTGGTTATATGTGCAGGCGAAAGCTCAAAACATACCGCAGAGAGCGCAAAGAGTTGCGGCAAGGAAGTGCATTGGTTTGGCACTACAGCCGAGGCGTCAGAATTTGCAAAAGGGTTTGTGAAGTGCAACGATGCGGTACTTATAAAGGCGTCTCGGGGAATGCACTTTGAAGAAATATATAATACATTAGTGGAGAAATAAAATGGAATTATTAAAGCAATTACTTTCATATGATTTATTGGGAATAATCGTTGCATTTGCGGCAACTGCTGCACTTGGTCCTGTTTTTATACCGTGGCTTCATAAGCTGAAATTCGGTCAGGAAATCCGTGAGGAAGGTCCGAAGTGGCATCAGAAAAAATCAGGTACTCCGACAATGGGCGGAATAATGTTCATAATCGGTATCGGAATTGCAGTTATTGCAAGCTTTCTTATAATTCTCGTAAAGAGCAATGATAATGTGTCAATTCTGACACCGGCACTAAGAGCATTGCTGATTTTTGTGATTGCTCTAGGCTTTGGTGCGATTGGCTTTGTGGATGACTATATTAAGGTTGTGAAAAAACGCAATCTCGGTCTTACTGCATCGCAGAAATTTCTTATGCAGCTTGCACTTACGGCAGTTTATGTAATCGTGACATATTTTACGGGCGGACTTGACACTGAAATTTATATTTCATTTGTTGATAATCCTATTACTCTGCCTATCTGGATATACATTCCGTTTATTATGTTTGTAATGGTTGGCGTGGTTAATGCAGTTAACCTTACCGATGGTCTTGACGGACTTGCTGCAAGCGTAACTGTGATTGTAGGCGCATTTTTTGCATTTGCATCACTTGCAATAGCAGGCGATGCGGGCTTGGGAGTATCATATTTTGCAGCATCCGTTTGCGGTGGACTTCTTGGATTTTTGATTTACAATAAATACCCCGCAAAGGTGTTTATGGGTGATACAGGTTCGCTTTTCCTTGGTGCGGCTGTTGCGCTTATGGGAATTGAGCTTAAAATGGAAATTTTCCTTATTCCCGTAGGCTTCGTATATTTTGCGGAAACACTGTCTGTTATATTACAGACCTCATACTTTAAGTATACCAAAAAGAAGTACGGTGAAGGCAGACGTATATTCAAAATGACTCCCATCCATCATCACTTTGAAATGTGCGGATGGTCGGAAAAAAAGATTGTGACGGTATTTAGTGTTGTTACTGCAATATTATGTGCGGTGGCATTTTTGGGAATACCGGTGTAAAGATTCTTTAAATTATATAGGTGAAAGGAGCGGCTGATGGCTAATCAGAACAGAAATAAAAGACCTGACGGCAGAAAAAAAGCCACAAGGTCATCGGAAAAACACAGCTCAGAAACAAGATATGCCGGTAGCAGTGCTTCGGTCACTGCAGGTAGACATATAGCAAAATTCAATAAAAAATACCGTGAAAATTCTAAGACACTTACGGGTGAAATTGACTACACGTTTTTGTCAATTGTAGTACTTATGGTTTCATTCGGACTTGTAATGCTTCTGTCGGCTTCAGCGCCTGCGGCAAGCAATATTTATAACGGCGATTCATACGGATTCTTTAAAAAACAGCTTGTATTTGTTGTTGTAGGTCTTTTAGGTATGTGGTTCGTGTCGAGAATTAATTATAACCGATACAAGAAATATGTTCCGCTGTTTATGCTTGCGTGTGTGTTCATGCTCGTGCTTGTTGCTATTCCGTTTATCGGAAAAAGTATCAACGGTTCGAGAAGATGGCTGCCCATTCCGGGTATTCAGATTCAGCCGTCTGAATTTATGAAGCCTGCCATAGCAATGTTTTTTGCTTATCAGATAGAGCAGGGAAAACGTGATTTGAAAACGATTGCAGGTAACCTGCCGTATGTCGGTTGGATTTTCCTTGTAATGGTGCTTATGCTTCTTGAACCGCATCTGAGCGGTGCAATTATTATTGCCGGTATCGGTATTGTTCTTATGGTTTCGGGCGGTACTCCGGTTAAGCCACTTGTTATAGGCGGTTTTGTGCTTGGTGTGATACTGGTTTTTGGTGTGTATCAGTTAAGTCCTGTGCGCTGGAACAGAATTATGAGCTTTTTAAATCCCTTCGGTGATGTTCAGAATACGAGCTATCAGATTACTCAGGGTTTGTATGCAATAGGCTCAGGACGTATTTTCGGGCTCGGACTCGGACAGAGTGTGCAGAAGTATTCATATCTTCCCGAGCCGTATAATGACTTTATTTTTGCAGTTATCTGCGAGGAACTCGGTCTTATAGGTGCGGCGGCGGTTATCTGTCTGTTTATAGTGCTTATAGTGCGTGCAATGCGTATTGCGCTTAATGCACCTGATACATATTCAATGCTTGTCGGTATAGGAATTGTGGCGCAGATTGCAATTCAGACCACAATGAATATTGCCGTGGCAACATCTTCAATGCCCAATACCGGTGTTTCACTGCCGTTTTTCAGCTACGGCGGTACGGCGATTATGACTCTGCTTCTTGAAATGGGTGTTTTGTTGAATATTTCAAGATATTCAAAGCATAATGTTAAGCTGTGATTATTTGTTTTGTGCCCAAGGCACGGAAAGGAAATAAATTATGCGTGTAATATTTGCAGGCGGCGGCACAGGCGGACATATCAATCCCGCACTTTCTGTAGCCGATTACGTGAAAGCAAGGGATAAGGATTTTGAGGCGCTTTTTATCGGAACAAAAAAGGGACTTGAAACAAAACTTGTTCCCAACGCAGGATACGATATTCAATATATAGATGTTCAGGGCTTTAACCGTTCAAAGCTGCTGAGTAATGTGAAAACTTTGTATAAGCTTTTTGAATCGGTAAACAAGTGCAAAAAAATCATCAGGGACTTTAAGCCTGACTGTATTGTGTGTACGGGCGGTTATGTGAGCGGACCCGTTACAATGGCGGCACACAAAATGAATGTGCCATCTCTTATTCATGAACAAAACGTTTATCCAGGTCTTACGGTAAAAGGCTCGCAAAAATATGTTGATTATCTTGCGCTGAGCTTTGAAGAAACCGTAAATGAAATGAACGACAAGTCAAAATGCGTAGTGACGGGAAACCCGATACGTGAAGAAATCCTTACGGCAAACAAAGAGGAGTGCAGAAAAAAACTGGGAATTGACAAACCGTTTGTACTGATATTTGGTGGCAGTCTCGGTGCGGCGAAGATAAACGAAACTGTGATAGGCATGCTTGACAGGATTGTTGCAGACAGAAAAATAAAGCTTGTTTTCGGAACAGGTGACAGAAATTACGAAGAAGTAATGTCGCAGATTAAAGAAAAAGGTATCGTTCTTAATGATGATGTGAGCGTTGTTTCCTATATAAATAATATGGCGGAAATGATGGCAGCGGCAGATGTGGTTGTTTCACGCTCCGGTGCAATTACCGTAAGTGAAATCGCCGCAATGGCAAAGCCTTCGATTTTAATTCCGTCGCCGAATGTGGTGCGTAATCATCAGGAGCAGAATGCACGTGAATTTGAACGTAACGGTGCGGCGGCAGTGATTGTTGAAAGTGAGCTTTCAGCGGATATGCTGTATGACAAAATTATGTCTCTTGCAGACAATCCCGAAGAAATGCAGAAAATGTCGGACAATCTGAAAAAGCTTGCTAAAACAGACGCACTCGAAAAGATTTATGAGCTGATGCTTAAAATGGCGGATAAATAATATGAAAATACAGAAAATAACACTGACGGCAATGCTTACGGGCATTGCCTTAATCATATTTATTGTAGAAATGCAGATACCGTCATTTACACATATTCCGGGCATAAAGCTCGGTCTTGCAAATGTTGTGACGCTGTTTGCGATATATGCAGTCGACAGAAAAACAGCCATGTCTGTGCTGTTTTTGCGCATCCTCACAGGTTCGGTTGTTGCGGGGAATATAAGTGCTCTTATGTACAGTGCCGCAGGCGGTGTGTGTTGTTTTTTAGTTATGAGTGTGCTGTCGGCGTATGTTACGCAAAAGCTTTTGTGGGCGGTGAGCGTTGCAGGTGCGGTTTTTCATAATGCGGGACAGCTTGCGGTCGCATGGCTCGCTACGGGAAGTACAGCGGTTTTTGTGTACTTTCCGCCGCTTGTTTTGTCGGGAATTGTTACGGGTATATTTACGGGTCTGTGTGCGTATTATGTATTAAAAAACAAGCATATAGTAAAAATTTTGAGGAAATTTCAATGAAAAAAATAATTGTTCTTTTATTTTTCATATTACTGCTTTGCGGTTGTTCGGATAAAGCTACTTCAATGCAGTTATTCAGCATGGACACAGTTATGGACGTAAAGCTTTACTCTGATAAGGACGGCAAAACACTTGAAAAAATCAAAGAGGAAATTTATAGTGTAGAAAAAATGCTTGACAGAGGCGATGAGAACAGTGACGTATATCGGTTGAATAATGGTCAGGCGGAGGTTTCAGGGGATTGTGCGGCTCTTCTTGAAAGGCTTCTTGATATAAGTGTAAAAACAGAGGGCGCATTTGATATGACGGTAGCACCCGTAATGGATTTATGGGGTTTTTATGACGGCAAATACCGTGTACCGCAAAAGTCCGAGCTTGAAAATGCACTTAAAAGTGTAAATTACCGAAACGTTTTCATATCAGGCAACAATGCAGAGGTCTTAAATAATGCACGCATAGATTTGGGCGGTGCGGGTAAAGGCTATGCCGCTGACAGAATTGTAAAAATACTTAATGATTATAATATAAAATCTGCAATTATAAATCTTGGAGGTAACGTTTATGCACACGGCAGACGTTATGACAAAAAACGCTGGCGTGTAGGAATTGCAAATCCGTTTGACAGCTCTGATGAAGCATTGACTGTTGATGTTGAGGACAAGGCGGTTGTGACATCGGGTGCGTACAGACGTAATTTTGAGCATGAGGGTAAAATTTATCATCATATAATCGACCCC
Source organism: Clostridia bacterium (assembly GCA_036310525.1). Classification (GTDB taxonomy): domain Bacteria; phylum Bacillota; class Clostridia; order UBA1381; family UBA1381; genus UBA4716. The sequence continues at coordinate 12,489 of JAXJRQ010000166.1, read as the reverse complement.
GAAACAGGCTATCCTGCGGAAAATGATATAAAATCCGTAACGGTTATAAGTCCGTCTGCAACAGTTGCAGATGCATATTCAACCGCACTTTTTGTTATGGGAAGTGAAAAAGCGATTGAATTTTTGCTGAATAATACGGATGTGGACGCAATTATCATAACGGAAGATAAAACTGTGCATTATACTGCACCGCTGTCAGGCTCAGTCAATGTAAAAAACGGATTTACGGAAAAGGAAATTTCAGAATAATTTATGCCTTATTTTTACAGTAAAATTATTGACATGCTATGCCTTTTGTGATAATATAGCGATAGCTTGGTAATAAGCGAATAAAGTGATAAAAAATGTACGCTTTATGTAGGTGCAGGGAGGTTAATATGGCAAGAGATTTACAGGAGAATAATGTACCCTCGGAAAATCAGATTCAGGTAATGTACGAGGAAGAATTGAATACGGGAATAAAAATCATGTTTGTGGGCAATTCAATCACCAAGCATGAACCAAAGCCGTCTATCGGCTGGTACAACGAATGTGGTATGGAGGCATCCTGCCGTGAAAAGGATTACGTGCATCTTTTACATAAAAAAATCCGTGAGGTGCGTCCCGATGCTTCGTTTGCGCTTTTGCAGGCATCGCATTTTGAACGTGAATTTGAAACCTTTGATATTGATAAATATTATAAGAGTGCGATTGATTTTGATGCAGACATTATTGTTTTATTCTTCGGTGCAAATGCAAGAAAAGACTATGATGTGACAGAGAATCCTGACATAACCTTTGGTGAGAGATACAAGGTTTTGAGAGATAAGCTCAATAAAAGCGGTAAGGCAAAGGTGGCACATGTTCAGGGATTTTATCTGCGTGAACGTCTTAATCAGGAAAAGCTTGCTGTTTCAAATGAGTGCGGTGATGTGTTTATTGAACTGGGCGACATACGCACCGATGAAAAGACACATGGTCATTTTAACCACCCCAATGATTACGGTATGGAAATGATTGCAGAAAAAATCTGGCCTACTATTAAAGAATGGCTTTGATTTTTAGGTATAAATACACAAAAAATAATTTGTTTTATTGTGCGCAATAGTTAAAAATTTATATTGACGAATGACTTCATTTATGATATTATTATTAGCGGTTTAAGCCCCAAAAGGGTTTTGATATAGAGAAGAAAGAGGATTTGGAGAGAGTTTATCTGGTGTAGATAGAAAGAGAGTTTAAAAATGATTACACAGACAATTCAGGATGTAAACTTTATTATCGCAGCGGCATTCTTTTTACTTTATATTTATCAGCTGTTTTTCGTGCTGGTTCCGTTCTTCAAAAAAGAAGAACCGCACAAAAAAGAGGTAATTCACAGATTTGCGGTTATGATTTCCGCAAGAAATGAATCCAATGTTATCGCTCAGCTTATAGCTTCGCTTAAAAAGCAGAACTATCCCGGTGATATGTTTGATGTTTTTGTCGTTGCAGACAACTGTACCGACAATACTGCCGAAGTAGCAAGAAATGCAGGCGCAATAGTTTACGAACGCTTTAACACTGAAAAGGTAGGTAAGGGTTACGCTCTTGATTACCTTATAGGTGAAATTTTCAAAAAATACGGTAAAGACCATTACGACGGCTTTATGGTATTTGATGCTGACAACATCTTAGACGCAAACTTTATCTCGGCAATGAACAGAACATTTACCGACGGTCACCGAATTATTACAAGCTACCGCAATTCAAAAAATTACGGTACAAACTGGATAAGTGCAGGTTATGCACTTTGGTTCTTAAGAGAATCGAAATATCTCAACTATTCAAGAATGCTTATGCACACAAGCTGTGCTATATCCGGTACAGGATTCCTTGTACATAAGGATATTATCAAGAAAAACGATGGCTGGAAGTGCTTCTTGCTTACAGAAGACATTCAGTTCTCAATCAAGAACGTTATTGAAGGTGAAACAATCGGCTACTGTAACGATGCAGTTCTTTACGATGAACAGCCGGTTACATTTTCTCAGGCTTGGACTCAGCGTTTAAGATGGGCAAAGGGATTTTTGCAGGTGTTCAGACACCACGGTCTTGATTTGGTTCGTCAGCTGTTTAAGACGGGACGTTTTTCATGCTTTGACATGACAATGACAATACTTCCGTCAATATTCCTGTCAATCGCTACGTGTCTTATGAATGTAATTGCTGTTACTTTGGCTGTATGTAGCGGTGAGGATGTAAGCGGTCTTATGATGCTTGCTGTTCACTGGTGTGTGAATGTTTACTGGATGGTTTTTGCACTTGGTCTTATAACAACAGTAACAGAAAGAAAACAGATACATTGCTCAACAAAGAAGAAGATTTTGTATATGTTTACTTTCCCGATTTATTTACTGTCATACATTCCTATTTCAATAGTTGCACTATTTAAACAGGTTAAGTGGGAACCCATCAAGCATGGAAATGCTTCGGAAATCACAGTTGAAGATTGATTTTAAGAGCTGTCATTTGACAGCTCTTTTTGTATAAGCTTTAATGGAAGTGCTTGATAAAAATGCAGATAAACAAAATCCGGTATAAATCTGTCAGCGTATGCATAAGAATAAGCAAGGGGGTAGGGGCATGAGCTTTATGGATAGGCATATAAAGGACAGTACGGTTATTGTTATTCTGGCGCTCATTGTGCTGAGCGCAGGGATTATCATAGGAAGTGTAAGCCTTGTACATACCGGCGCTGACGCATCCGCATCATTGCAAAATTATCTGACAGAGTTTCTCAAAGCCTCACGGGAAGGTATAAATCCCCACGAGGTATTCAAAACCGCATTACGTGAAAACATTATTTATTTTGCAATTGTTTTTATTGCGGGATTTTTTCGCATCGGACTTGTTTTTATTGCCGCCGCACTGGTGCGAAAGGGTTTTATTATCGGCTTTACGTCTGCGGCGTTTATACAATTTTACGGAATGAAGGGGCTTTTGATGACTATATCAATGCTCCCGGGAATCGTGCTTATAATTCCCGCATTCCTTTTTTTGTCTGCAGTAAGCGCAGATATGGCAGTACACCGCACAAAAAAAGAAAAAAATTTTTTAATTTATTATATTTTTTTTGCGCTCGCAATAATTTCAATATTTTGTGTTTCGGCACTTGCAGAAGGATATTTAACCACAATATTTATGAAAATATTATCTCCTAAAATAATACATTAATACATATAAATTACATAAAAAGAATAATTTATAAAATATTTTTTTCAAAAAAGACTATACAAATTAAAAAAATGTGGTATAATAGTTATGTTGACTTCAAATTGTAACAATTAAGAAATACTATGGAAAACGTATAGATTTATTTGAAATATTTGATTATCACTTAATATTATATATACACAACATATGAGAGGAGCATTTACGTGCTGGAAACATGCATTAATGAATACGCAAGCTTTATGGCAAATGTGCGCCATAAATCACTGAATACTGTTGAATCATACGGAAGAGATATACGTCAGTATGTTACATATCTTAATCAGACGGGAATAACGGATTTATCAGCGGCAACAAAAACAACTGTACTGTCGTATCTGCTTTCACTGCAAAAGCAGGGAAGAGCGGCATCAACCGTTTCAAGAACGCTGGCGTCGCTGCGTTCATTTTACATATTTATGATACAAAACGGAAACGCAAGCGTTGATCCCACTTCAAATCTTGAGGCACCGCCTGTGCAGAAAAAACTGCCGCAGGTGATGTCGGGCAGAGAGGTTGAGCTTTTGCTGGAGCAACCGGTATGCACAGAAAACAAGGGCATACGTGACAAGGCTATGCTTGAGCTTCTTTATGCTACGGGAATACGTGTATCCGAGTTGATTAACCTTGATGTGACCGATGTTAATCTTTCGATGAAGTTTATCCGTTGCAGAAGTGCAAAAAAGGAAAGAATTGTACCTATGGGCAATACTGCGCACAGAGCGCTAAGTGAATATCTTGATAAGGTCAGAGGTGTCATGATAAAGTCTGAGGATGAAAAAGCACTTTTTGTAAACTGCAGCGGTGTTAGACTTTCACGTCAGGGTTTCTGGAAGCTTATTAAGCATTATCAGAAAACTGCCGGAATTGAACATGAAATCACTCCGCATACATTAAGACACTCCTTTGCGGCGCATCTTGTGGAAAATGGTGCAGATTTACATGCTATTCAGGAAATGATGGGACATGCCGACATTTCCTCAACTCAGGTATATTCGAGACTGATGAACAGCAGAATAAAGGATGTTTACGAAAAGGCGCATCCGAGAGCATAGTTGAGGTGCGTTATGAAAGCTAATTGCGAATATTGTCTTAACTATGAATATGATGATGAATTTGAATGTTACGTTTGCCTGATGGAGCTTGATGAAGATGAAATGTACAGCTTCGTAACGGGTAAAGTAAAGGACTGTCGGTATTTTCGGATGGGTGATGAATATACTATAGTACGTAAACAAAATTAAAAAAGTCGTCCTGTACAGCTGTACAGGACGACTTTTTTAATTAATTCTCTTTAAAACTTCAAGCAGATACTTCCATACACGTTGTACGGACGATATACTCATTCTTTCACGAGGAGTATGAATTTCGGGTAAATCGGGACCGAGAGAAACGCAGTCAAGACCGCTTATTTTGCCACAGAACACGCCGCATTCAAGTCCGGCATGTATTGCTTCGATTTTAATTTCCTTATCGTACATTTCCCTATAAACCTCTGCCATAATATCACGCAGCTTTGAATTAGGATTATACTCCCATGCAGGGTACTCGCCGCTTATTTCAACAGTACCTCCGAGTGCTTCGGTAATTGCGGTAATTTTTGTGTTTAGTGCGGATTTTTCTGTCCCTACAGAGCTTCTTACAGAGTATGAGGCGTTCATGCTTTCGGGGGTAAGCTTCAGTATTCCGAGGTTTAATGAGGTCTGCACAAGACCCTCAATTTCGGCGCTCATTCTCTGTATACCGTTTGGTACGCTTACAAGATAGGAAATGACTTTTTTTGTGCTTTTTTTATCGAGCGCATTTCGCTGATAGTTTCCTAAGAATTGCGCCTGAACACGAACACCGCTGTCGCTTGTTTTGTATTCGTTTTTAAATATCAGGTCATATTCCTTCACAATAGCTGAAATATCTGTGTCTGATATTATAACAGCACTTGATAAAGCAGGAATTGCGTTATCCTTCATACCGCCCTCAAGCTCACAGATTTTAATGTCAGATTGTTCGCAAAGGGCATAAAGAAGACGTCCCATAAGTATATTTGCATTTGCACGGTTTTTGTCGATTTCAACACCGCTGTGACCGCCTGAAAGTCCGTCAATTGTAAGCTTATAAATGTTTCCCGTGGCTTTGCCTGAATTTACGGGAATAATGCTTTTTGTGGTTGAACCGCCTGCACAGCTTACGGTAAGTATTCCTTCAATCTCACTGTCTATATTAATAAGCATTTTACCCTCAAGCATTGATAAATCAATTGCAGTTGCGCCAAGGAGGCCTATTTCTTCGTCAACGGTGAATACGGCTTCAAGTTTCGGGTGTGGTATTGAGGTGTCGTCCATAAGAGCGAGTGCCATTGCAACTGCAATTCCGTCATCTGCGCCAAGTGTTGTACCATCAGCGGTGACATAGTCTCCGTCAACCATAAGCTTTAATGCGTCTTTCGTAAAGTCAAAATCAACATTTGCATCCTTTTCACATACCATGTCAAGATGTCCCTGAATAATTACTGCGGGTGCGTTTTCGTAGCCTGTTGTTGGGGGACATATAATAATCACGTTGTTTGAATCATCCTGATGATATTCAAATCCGTGCTCCTTAGCGTATTTAACACAATAGTCACTGATTACCTTTGTATTTCCCGAACCATGTGGTATAGTGGATAATATTTCAAAGTATTCCATTACTTTCTTTGGTTCAATATTTTCTAAAACTTTCATTATATATTTCCTTTCTCTTTTAATATTCTGTATAATGTCGGTGAAAGATTGAATTCTTCTATAATATTTTCAGCCTCTGTAAGTGCTTTTTGCTTAGCTTGTGCAGAAATGGGGCGTTTTATTGCACGTATAAGTATATTTTTCGGTGTATGCGCCATATCAATAAATTCCATAATCTGCGTTTTATAGCCTTGCGTTTGCAGAAGATTTCCACGGATTGCATCTGTTATAAGAGCCGAGGTGCGCTCCTTGATTATTCCGTATTCTGTAAGTATCGAAAGCCTGTCGGACTTTATTTGTGAATTAACCTCATGCTGACAGCACGGTACGGAAAATATCATTTTTGCATCCCAGCATATTGCGTTAAAAAGTGCATAATCGGTTGCAGTATCGCAGGCGTGAAGTGTGATAACCATGTCAATTGTATCGGTGCATTTATATCCGTTTATGTCTCCGAGCTCAAAATGCAGATTTGAATATCCGTATTTCTTTGCCGCTTCGTTACAGCTTTTAATCACATCTTCTTTAAGGTCAAGACCTGTAATATTTACATCTATATGCTTGATTTCGGTGAAATAGTAATAAAGAATAAATGTCAGATATGATTTTCCGCATCCGAAATCTATTATGTTTAAATGCGTGAAGCTGTTGTTTTTTACTGCATCATCAATAATCTCAACAAAACGGTTTATCTGCCTGAACTTGTCGTACATTGAGCGGACAACCTTGCCTTCCTTTGTGAATATACCTATGTCAACAAGGGGAGGAACGACTGTACCTTCTGCTATAATGTAGTTTTTTTCTTTGTTGTGTGTATCAGTGGGAGTGTGTGTATTTTCCACTGCTTTTCGCTTGCATGTGATTTTACCCTTTTTTGAAATGAGTACGATATATTCAAAGCTTTTTGTCCATGCATTTAACTGCAGAAAATCAGTTCCCGTATGATGAACTAAAAATTGCATTATGGCGGCTTCGTTCATGTTTTCGTGAAATGCTTGCTTCTCGGTGAATTTTTCAGCCTGATAGCCGCTTTTTTTGCGAGTTATTACGATTTTTTTGAATTCAGCTGATTTTGCAGAGGGCTTGCTTAAAACTGCCTTGATAAGTGAATCGCTTAATATTTCTTCTGTAATTTGCGATATTTCGTTCATGCTGTGCTCCTTTTTTTGAGATTAAATTGTAATTTAGCGGTGATTTAAACAATTATCACGCCGTAGGGACAGGCGTCCTCGACTGTCCGTTTATGGTTAATTTTACACGGACCGTCCGGAGGCCGGTCCCTACAAATATAATTGTTTGCAACTGTATACAATTTACCGCCATAGGGGACATTCACGAATGTCCCGAAATACGGGCGATTCGTGAATCGCCCCCACAATCATCATTGCAACAGCCGCTCGGCTGAGGAAAATTTTTGCAAATTACCGTTTTGAAAGGCGACGACGTACTCAGGTACTTCGAGCCTTGCAAAATAGTGAGATGCAGAAATTTAACCAGCCGATAAATTACAATTTATTTTATACAATATATTAATTATATCCCATATTTGGCATTAATGCAAGAAAAAATAACAAGCCGTGGACTTGTTATTTTTTATCTTCAGTATACATTAGAATATCCTCAACCCTGCATTCGAGAAAAGAGCATAAATCGTTAAGTGTCACCGTACTGATAGGCTTGTTGTGCTTCAGTCTGTCAAGCAAACTGCGGCTGACATTATAAGTATTAATCAGCTTATATGTTGAAATATTTTTTTCTTTTAATGTTTTATAAAATGGTTCATAAGAAATCATAGTCTGCACCTCAATTATATAATAAAATATGCTCTAATAATTGACAATTGTCGATATATAGAGTATAATTTTATTATTCTCGTAAAGGACATAAAATACAAGGAGGCAGAGCATGAATAATCGGTATCGTATTATCAGGGTTTTACTTACGGTGATAAAGATTTTATGTATAATGGTAATTACCGCAGAGATTTTGATAATGTCGGTATGTATATCGGGAATTATAGAAAGCTTTGAAATGTCTGGGCATAGTTTTATGATATATACTGTTTTGGCTTTGAATAGTTTGCTGAGTATTTGTTTGACAATATTTGCAGTGAAAAAAATAAAAAACAACCTTTTCAGATAATTTGTCTGAAAAGGTTGTTTTTATAAAGTATATTTTCTCTTTCTGAATTGTGACGGCGTAATCCCGTATGCTTTTTTAAAATGGTAATCAAAGTATGAATGTGATGAAAAACCACATTTATCAGAAATTTCATCAAGAGTGTAATCGCTTGTTAAAAGATACATTTTTGCAGTTTCAAGCCGTTTTTCGGACAAAAACGCATGAGGTGTTTTGCCTACATAGGCGGTGAATGCATTATGAAAATAAATCGGACTGAAGCTTACGCTTTGAGCAATATCCTTAAGCGTCAGATGCTCGAAATAATGTTCATTAATAAAATCTATCGCTTCACGAATTGTTTCGGGTGCAATTTTACAACCTGAATTTTGCGCACGTGAGCTCATAACACTGTCCTTTAAAATCATGTCAAGAAGCTCATAGAGCTTACTTTGTATCAGCAACTCCTGATTATCATTACCGCTCTCATACAGACGCATTATATCAGTAAAGCATCGTTCATAAACGGTATAATTTGTCACTTTGGTAACGGGCGGAATATTCCTTAAAAGCTTTGCGGTTTCATGCTTTATATCAAGGCGCACATAAAGACATATAAACTTATTTCGGCTGTGGCGCTTTTGTCCCGGCTTCACAAAAATAAGATTTCCCTTACTGTGCGGATATGATTCCGAATTAATGTACGTTTTACCTGCTCCCGAAATATACAGTTCTATTTCGTAAAAATTCGTTTCACGCTCGGGAGTATCTCCTTCGGGTGTGAAAATATGAGAACTGTCAAAAATTCCGGCTTGTATAAGCTCTATCATTTTTCTTCTCCTAAAGTAAGATTTCTAAAATAGAAAGTAATATAGTGGCTATTATTTTAACATATATTCCTATAAAATACAAGTATAAATTCAAAGTATATACAGTTTTTTTAAAATTGTATTGTCCTGTATGGGGAAGAAGGGAGAAAAAATGAAAGTAACAGATATAAAAACCTTTGCGGTTGACTGTTTCCGTACAAACTGGGTGTTTGTAAAGGTATACACCGATGAAGGAATTGACGGAGTGGGTGAAGCAACTCTTGAATATAAGGAAAAAGCACTTATTGGCGCTGTAGAGCATATCAAGGAATATCTTGTGGGCAAAAATCCGCTTGATATTGAAAAGCACTGGCATGACATATACCGTGATGCATACTGGAGAGGCGGTCCTGTGCTTATGTCGGCTTTGTCGGCTGTGGAAATGGCTTTGTGGGATATTCTCGGTAAAAGTCTTAATGTTCCCGTTTATCAGCTTCACGGCGGTAAGGTGAATGACAAGGTGAGAATTTACGTCAACGGTTGGTTTGCAGGCGCAAAAGAGCCTGAAGAATTTGGCGAAAAGGCTAAGATTGCGGTTGAAAGAGGAGTTACCGCAATGAAATGGGATCCGTTCGGCAAAAATTATCTTGATATTTCAAATAAGGAGCTTGATAAGGCTTTAAGATGTGTGGCGGCTGTACGTGAGGCTGTCGGCAATGAGGTTGATTTGCTTATTGAGGGTCATGGAAGATTTAATATTCCTACAGGTATCAAAATTGCAAAGGAGCTTGAGCAGTTTAAGCCGATGTTCTTTGAAGAACCCGTTCCACCCGATAATCTCGACGCATTAAAGGCGGTTAAGGACAAGTCGCCCGTTGCAATCAGTGCAGGTGAAAGACTTTATACAAGATGGGACTACAAGCCAATGTTTGACAAGATGGCTGCAGACTATATTCAGCCGGATATTTCGCATGCAGGCGGTATTATGGAGCTTAAAAAGATTGCGGCAGAGGCAGAATGCAGATATATTCCGTTTGCACCGCACAATCCGTCGGGTCCTGTTGCCAATGCGGCAACATTGCAGCTTGCGGCTAACTGTCCTAACTTCTGCATACTTGAAATTATGTATTCGGATGTTGACTGGAGAAAGGAAGTCACAAACGAGAGCCTTGAATACAGTGACGGCTATATCTCAATCCCCGATAAGCCGGGTCTTGGCATAGAAATTAACGAGGAAGCATGTATGAAGCATCCCTATCAGGTGCATACATTAAGACACTATACAGGTGCACTTACCGACATAAGACCTGCTAAAACGGAATTTTATTTTTAATTGAGAGGGATATATAAATGAAAACAGTACTTATAACGGGCGCTTGTATAAATACGGGCGTTGCAATAGTAGAAAAATTTGCATCAGAGGGATATAATGTTATATTCACCGGAAGAGACGCTGAAAAGGTAAAGGCGGCTCAGAAAAGCTACAGAGAGAAGTTTGGCGATGTGACGATTGTCGGCTATCAGATTGATTCGCTTATAGACGAAAGAACGGTTAACGAAAAAGCTGTTGAAGAGATGTTTGATGACATAGATAAACAGGGACTGTTTGTGGAAACACTCGTTCTTAATGCGGCAGACCAGGGACTCGGAATTACGGCATTTGAAAATCCGCTTACGGATTTTATGCGTGTAATAAATATAAATATGGTCTGGAACTACTGCCTTTCAGAGCATGCGGCAAAGCGCATGATTAAAAACGGTGGCGGAAATATCGTATTTGTAAACTCGAACACTGCATACAGAGCAATTCCCAACAGAATTGCATATTCCGCTTCAAAGGGCGGTCAGCTCGGCATGATGCGTGCAATGGCACTTGATTTGGGTAAGTACAATATCCGCGTGAACGCAGTTTTGCCGGGTATGATAAAGACCGACAGATGGGAGAAAAATCCTGAATTTTACGCAAGTGTTCCGTCAAGATATACACCGCTGGGTGATGTTGCGGTAGGCGAGGACGTCGCAGACGCAATATGGTATTTTGCGGCGCATGCAAGAAATACAACGGGTGCAGAGCTTGTTGTTGACGGCGGTAATACTATTCAGCTTTATCCTGTTATTCCGCAATAAATGGACATTACACAAAAAGGAACGTTCATTCTGAACGTTCCTTTTTGTGTTTATATCAATGGTGCTACCAGACGCATCATTTTTCCGATAAGCTTGGTGTAAAGCGGAAACTGCTTGTATTCATCCATGGTAATGCGTATGCATGAATTAAGTGTTTGCTTATAGTCTGCTTCTATGTCAGCGATTGCTTTTGCACCAATCATGTATGCCGCACATTCATAATGCAGATACAGACTTCGAAAATCTAAGTTAATTGTACCCACTACTGCACGCAGATTATCGCTGACTGCAAGCTTTGAGTGCACAAATCCGGGTGCGTATTCGTAAATTTCAACTCCTGCCTTTAAAAGCTCGGGATAATATGTTCTGCCGAGCCAGAACGCATATTTTTTATCGGGAATATGCGGCATTATGATTTTTACATCAACACCTCTGTGCACGGCAAATTTCAATGCCTCGAATATTTCGTTGTCAACTACCAGATACGGTGTTGCAATATAGAAATATTTTGCGGCATTATTAATCATATAAGTATAAACTTGCTTTCCGATGTATTCTTTATCGTGCGGACTATCGCCGTACGGTATCACTATGCCCTCGCCCGATGTGGAATGTTGTTCGGAGGACGAAATATATTTTGCAAAATCCTCTTCGCTGTCATTTTCGGTTATGTTCCACATTTCGAGGAACAAAGAAGTAAATCCGGCTACAGCTTCACCTCTTAATCGTATGCCGGAATCCTTCCAGTGTCCGAAGCGCTCTATGAGATTTGCATATTCATCCGCAAGATTTATTCCGCCCGTAAAGGCTGTTTTTCCGTCTATAACAAGTATTTTGCGGTGGTCACGGTTATTCTGATGTGTTGATAAAAGCGGCTGAATAGGTGAAAATTCACGGCATTTTATCCCCATCGACTCAAGCTTTTGAAAATAGTTTCTCGGAAGCGTAGTCAGACATCCCATTGCGTCGTACAGAACCCGTACTTCAACGCCGTTTTTGACTTTTTGTTTGAGTATGTCAAGTATTTCGGGCCATATGGTTCCTGATTGGTTTATTATGAAAAATTCAAGAAAAATGAACTTTTCTGCTTTTTTTAATTCACGTATAATTGCGTCAAGCATTTTTTCGCCTATAGGATAATATTTGACATCCGTGTTTACGTATGCGGCAGAACCGCCGCATTTTGAAAGGTAGCGTACAAGTCCGCCTTCATTTCTGTCAAATTCATTGATTGCCTCTATAATTTCCTCGTCCTGATTTATAAAAGGACGGATACGTTCTCTTGTGCTTTTCTGAGCCTTTTCGATATTTGAAGTTATAAATCCTGCATGAAGATAAATATATAGCAATACCCCGAATATTGGCACTACTGCAACAAGCAAAACCCATGTCAGCTTAAACATTGGTTGTTCATCACGGTTAAGCTCAATGATGATAAGAACAGCGCTCAGAATAGATGTTGCACCGAAAAGATAACTGCTGTAGTC
>JAXJRQ010000165.1:0-20712 GCA_036310525.1 Clostridia bacterium | reverse complement strand
GCATATCTGTATGTAATATCAATGCTCTCATGTCCCACTCGGTCAGCAATGGCAACTGCGGAAAAACCCAAGTCTATCAGGTGGCTTATGTGACTATGACGGAGTCCGTGAATTTTTATCCGCTTTACACCTGCTGCCGCTGAACCTCTGTCCATTTCGTGATGTAAGAAACTCTTGGATATTGGGAACATTCTATCTGTAGGTTTTATGCCGTAGAGCATACCCAAATATTCCTTAATTTCTTCACAAAGGAAGGACGGGAGTTTTATTGTGCGTATGCTTTTCTTTGTTTTCGGTTCGGTAATTACATCACGGGTTCCGATACGCTGATATGATTTATTTATACGGAGAAGTCCGTTTTCAAAATCGAAATCAGCAGGTGTCAGAGCAAGAAGCTCACCCAAGCGGATACCGCACCAATAAAGAACCTCAAACGCATAAAATGATTTTGGCTTATCCATCATTTCATTTGCAAATAATTTGTATTCCTCTTTAGTCCAAAAATCCATTTCTCCTGCTTCCTTTTCGCCAATGTGTCCTGCTTTGGCTGCCGGATTGGATTTCAAGTCATAATAGCGTATTGCGTGATTAAATATTGCACTAAGCTGATTATGAATTGTTTTGAGATAGGTTTTTGAATAAGGTTTGCCGTTTTCATCACGGTAAGCCAATAATTCATTCTGCCACTTGATAACATCTTTAGCTGTTATGGCGTTCAGCTTTTTCTCCTTGAAGTAAGGAAGTACCTTTTTGTAGATTATACTTTCCTTTGTGAGAAAAGTGTTCTCCCGAAGCCTTTGTTTAAGGTCGGTAACATATAATTCTACAAAGGTGTCAAACCTCATATCGAGGTCGGCTTTGGATTGTCTTAAAAATTCTCGCTCCCATTCAAGAGCTGCCTTTTTGGTTTCAAAGCCTCGTTTCATTTTCTTTTCCCGTACGCCTTTCCAATTCATACAGTAGAATGAAGCGTACCATTTACCTGTTTTCTTGTCCTTGTAAGCCGGCATTTTTATTTCTCCTTTCCGTTTTTATTTGTGTAGATTTTCTCCATGAAGTATTCACGGTTCAATCTTCCTTCGATTACAAGATAGCCTTTCGCCCTTAGTTCCTCGTTCAGCTTTTTAATAAGTTTATAAGCATAGGCTCTGGAAACTCCAAGCTCTTTGGCTACTTCTTCGGAACGCATAAATAATTTGTTTTCCATCGAAAAATCCTCCTTTAATTTATATTAACTAAACTTATTTGTTTAGTTGTTAACTGTATTATACTAAACATATTTGTTTATGTCAAGTGTTTTGAATTAAAATAATTAAACTTTTTTGTTTAATTTCTATTGCATTTTGTCAAATTATATGTTATACTAAATAAAAATGTTTAATCTACGAGGTGTACAATATGGCTATTGGTAAAAGAATAAGATTTTTCCGTACCTTAAAAAACCTTACACAAAAGGAATTGGGCTTAAAGCTCCGTTATCCCGAAAGAGCTGCCGATGTTCGTGTTGCTCAATATGAATCTGAAACAAGAGTTCCGAAAGAGGACACCATCGAAAAACTTTCATATATATTTGATGTATCACCACTTGCATTAAAAGTGCCTGATATTGATACCTATAACGGTCTTATGCACACCTTGTTTGTACTTGAAGATACAAATTATATGCACATAACCCAAAATGAAGCAGGTCAGTATTGTATCGCATTAGACAAATATACCGAAAATTCAAAAGCTCAAAGTATGAATGAAATGTTTCGCTTGTGGCATAATGAATACCAAAAATTCTTAAACGGAGAAATTACAAAAGAAGAATACGACCATTGGAGATACACATTTCCAAGAGTTGAAGCTGAACGCACAGAAAAAGCACTCAAAGAAATGCGAAAGAAAGAAAAAGGTCACGAATTTAAGTTATAAGCATAGAAAAATCCCCCTGAAAACTTTGTCGTTTTCAGGGGGATAGTTTTTTATAATCATTTATTGTCTGCAATAGTAAAATAGTATCAAATTAGTATCATTGCAGATTTCAAAGTCCCGAAAAGCCTTATTTTAAGCCACTTTCGAGGGTTTGATTACTTACTCCCACTCGATAGTGCCTACAGGCTTGGGAGTGAGGTCAAGAAGAACACGGTTAATGCCGTCAACTTCTAATGTGATTCTGTTTGTGATTTTATGAAGAACCTCATAAGGAATTTCTTCAATTGTTGCTGTCATGGCATCTGTCGTATTTACCGCACGGATAATTGCAGGCCATCCTTCATATCTCTTATCATTTTTTACACCAACGCTCTTGAAATCGGGCACTGCAATAAAATACTGCCATACCTTACCTGCAAGACCGCAGTTATCAAATTCTTCTCTCAAAATTGCATCTGCCTCACGAAGCGCATGGAGTCTGTCACGAGTGATTGCGCCAAGACAACGTACACCCAAACCCGGGCCCGGGAACGGCTGACGGTCTACCATACTTGCAGGAAGACCCAACGCTTTACCTACCACACGCACCTCATCCTTATAAAGAAGCTTTACCGGTTCTACAAGCTCAAATTTCATATCTTCGGGAAGTCCGCCAACATTATGATGCGCCTTTACGCCGTCGCTTTCAAGAATATCGGGATAAATTGTTCCCTGAGCAAGGAAATCAACATCTGTAAGCTTTCTTGCTTCCTCATCAAATACAACAATGAATTCACCACCGATGATTTTTCTCTTGGTTTCAGGGTCAGAAACATCCTTTAGCTTATCCAGAAATCTGTCTGTTGCATCTATATAAATAAGGTTTGCGTCAAGTTCTTTTCCGAACACTTCAATAACCTGTTCACTTTCACCTTTACGCATAAGTCCGTGATTAACGTGAACACATATGAGCTGTTTTCCGATAGCCTTAATAAGAAGTGCCGCCACAACTGAACTGTCAACACCACCTGACAGTGCCAGCAATACCTTTTTATCGCCAACCTGTGCACGCACAGCAGCTACCTGTTCGTCAATAAACTTATCTGCCTGTTCTTTTGTCTGAATACGAGCCATCGTATCCGGTCTTTTATTTGTATCCATATTGTTCACCCTCACTCAAGAAAATTTCCTGTTATTCACTAACATAGTAACATTGTAACACAGGAAAAGCGTTTTTTCAAGTATTTATTCTGCTAAAATTGTTATATCAAGACTGCCCTCAAATTGTTGATTTTTCACTTTTTTTAATTATTCCCTATTTTAAGAAGTTTTAATATTGAAAAGTTTTTCATATTATGGTATAATTATTATATTCGTGTATCGGAGGTGGACGTATGATATGCAATAATATTTTAGAAGCATTAGGCTCTACACCCATTATCAGACTTTCACACATGGGCGATCCTGACGGAGCTCAGATTCTGGTGAAATTTGAGGGGCTTAATGTCGGCGGTTCAATAAAAACAAGAACTGCTTACAATATGATAAGAGAAGCTGAAAAAAGCGGATTAATTAATAAAGATACAATTATCGTTGAGCCGACAAGCGGTAATCAGGGAATCGGTCTGGCTCTTGTTGGTGCAGTAAGAGGGTATGAAACAAAAATTATCATGCCCGATTCAGTCAGCGAAGAGCGCAGAAAACTCGTTGAGCATTATGGTGCCGAAGTAATTCTTATCCATGATGCCGGAAATATCGGCGAATGTATTGAAGAATGTCTTAACACTGCACTGAAAATGCAGGCTGAAAATCCACGTGTGTTCGTACCTCAGCAGTTTGAAAACCCCGCAAATGTTGACGTTCAGCGTCATCAGACCGGAGTGGAAATATTAGAGCAGGTTAACGGTCCTATTCATGGTTTTTGTTCTGGAATAGGCACAGGCGGCACCATAACAGGAATAGGTGAAACACTCAAGGCAAAAAATCCTGATATAGAAATATGGGCAGTTGAGCCTGAACATGCGGCGATTTTGTCGGGCGGTTCAATAGGAACACACCTTCAGATGGGCATAGGCGACGGTGTAATTCCAAAAATACTTAATCAGAACATTTACAACGACATATGCATCGTCAGGGATGAGGAGGCTATCACAACCGCAAAAGAGCTTGCTTCCAAAGAAGGCATTATGTGCGGGATTTCAAGCGGTACAAACGTTGCCGCTGCAATAAAGCTTGCAAAAAAGCTTGGCAAGGGTAAAACTGTTGTGACTGTTCTTCCTGATACTGCCGAAAGATATTTCTCAACACCGTTGTTTGAATAATCTCTGTATTTACATATGATAAGAGGTGGACTATGATGGGAAATCTTTTAAATCTTTCAGGATTGCCGCTTTTTACAACAATGATATTTATGCTTACTTGCGGCGTCTTTGAATGTTTTATGGGATATAAAATTGTAAGAGGAATTATGCTTGGAACGGGATTATGCGCCGGATTTTCATTTGGTTGGAATTTATGTGCAATCATAATTTCGCAGATTGAAATAAGCAAAGGCTTTGACTTTATGTTCCAGATAACAATAAGCATTATGTGTGCACTTATATTTTCAATGCTCGCATACCGTTTTCACCGTACGGCAATGTTTCTGACCTGCGGATTTTCCGTATTTATACTGCTATACAGTATGCTTGGTCTTTTAGGGATACCTTCTGTTATTTCAATCATACTCGGCATTGCGTCAGGAATCGGAATCGGCGGTCTGACGGTGAAATTCTTCAGATACTTTACTATAGTTTCATCAGCGATATTCGGCGGAATACTTGTCGGATTGGCTATATATATGTTTTCCAAAAACAGATACGGCGATTTGATAAATATAATTCCCGGATTCGGTTGCGCCGTTGCAGGACTTATTGTACAGCTTAGAAAATACGGCAGAAAGCATACCGAAAACAAATCAAATTAAAACAAAAAGAGTTGAAACGAAATCAATTCGTTTCAACTCTTTTTACATATCTGCTTAAATTATGCGTTTTAATCATTATATGCAATAATGTCCGCAAAAGTAACTTCAACAGTATTCTGATTTTTCAAATTACCGTTTTCGTCTACAAACGCATCTACAAAGCTTGCATTTACAACTCTTTCTTTATCGAAAAGTTGAATTTTCATTGAAGGTTCATCATACTTTTTCATAAAACTCAACCTCCCGCTTAATCAATGTATTCAGGACCGATATACGGTACTAAATATGTTTCAAAAGTTGCCAGCGGTTTCTTGTTCTTATCACAAGGGATATTGCTTATCTGTAAAGCTAAATCCATTTTACCTGCACCCGACATATCAAGCACTTTTGTATATGTATATGTCTGGTTTTTGTATGCAGTCTGAATAACAAGCTCATATTTTTCAGCCGCTCTACCGTCTACAGGAGTATATTCAACAGTATATCCCTGATTGTAAACATAATCAAAACTGTCCACATTCGGTCGTACTGCACCCATGCCGCCTTCCTCTTCTGAAAGTGCAGTCATTTCAACACCCTCAATTTTCTGGGGTTCACTTGAAACCTTAATCGTGCTTTCAGACTTTGTTCCATCCTCTGCAACAAGATACATTGTATATTCTGTATTATCAGCAAGATTAACTCCGCCCTTTAATCCCATATTCACGAAAGCCGCAACATCAGTTTCTGCCTGGTCAATATAATAGATATTTTCTGATGTAAGATTATTAAGGTCTGCACCTTTATTTGTAACAAGAACTGCTTTGTGGGAATTTGACGTAGTAAGGCTGTCGCCCGGCTTCATAAGAACATCATTTGAAACCGCTATATTTCCTGCCATAACATTCATTGCTGAAGAAAGCATTACGATTGTCGCCACAATCGCAGAAATAAATTTTTTCAAATCATTCACCACTTTCAAAAATCAATAATATATCACTAATAAATTAAACTCATACTTATATCAGAATAATTATACCACAATAATAAATTAATTGCAATGATTTTTTTACCAAAATGTAATTATTTTTTTATGTTAAAATGCTATATAGCCCAAAGTTTCAAGAACAGAGCTTACAAGAATTGCCAACAAGAGTACAGGAGCAATATATTTAATCATAACAATAAACATCTTTTTACGTTTAAATTGTCCCGAAAGCTCAACCTCATTGCCTATAACATCAACACCTGCTATATATCCTATAAATATACATGTCATCAATGCTGTGATTGGCATAATCACTGAATTTGATAGGAAGTCAAGAATATCAAGAATTGTTCTTCCGCCCCAGTTTATAAATGATAATTTATTATATCCGAGCGCTATTATTGTACCAAGTACAAATGTATAAACCGCTGTAATAACGGTTGCTTTTTTTCTTCCGTAGCCGAACTTTTCCATAAGTGCCGGAACAATTGCTTCCATGATTGAAACAGAAGATGTAAGCGCCGCAAAAAGCACAAGGAAGAAGAATACACTTCCCATTACGCTTGCAAAGCCCATTTTGTCAAACACCTTAGGCAATGTTACAAACATCAGACCTGCACCCTTATTAAGTGCATCAGGGTCACCGCCCGAGAATGCAAACACCGCAGGAATTATCATGAGACCTGCAAGAACAGCAATTAAAGTATCAAAAATTTCAACCTTACTTACGCTCTTTTCAAGGTCAGCATCTTTAGGAAGATATGAACCGTAAGAAATCATTATACCCATCGCAAGAGACAGCGAGAAGAACATCTGACCCATAGCGCCAAGAACACTCATAATGGTAAAATGTTCAAAATCGGGAATAAAGAAATATTTTACGCCTTCCATAGCACCGGGCAATGTAATTGAATAAACCGCAACCACAATTGCAAGAACAATCAGAAGCGGCATAAGAATTCTCGAAAAGCGCTCTATACCATTCTGCACGCCACCGGCAACAATCAGCGACGTAACCACAGTAAATATACCCTGGAAAAGTATCATCTGTCCGGGACTTTTTGCAAGAAACTGCATTTCAAAGAAATCATCCGCTGCCATTGCAGATGAAGCGCCCGTAAGATAGCCTATACAATATTTTATAATCCAGCCGCCGATTACATTATAGTACGGGAGAATTATTGCAGGTACAAGCGTTGCCAGTACACCGATAAAACCCCATTTTTTATTAAGTGCCGCAAAAGCTTTTAACGGACTTGATGCGGTTTTTCGTCCGATTGCATTTTCAGCGGTCATAAGCGAAAAACCAAATGTTACAACCAAAATTATGTAGAACAATAAAAATACGCCGCCACCGTATTTAGCAGCAAGATACGGAAATCTCCATATATTTCCCAGTCCGACTGCTGAGCTTGCCGCCGCCAGGACAAATCCCAGGCTGTTTGTAAATGTACTTCTTTTTTCCATGTTAGTCCTCTTTCTTTAGTTTATCAGGAATGTATATGCCTATATTTCCCTCATTATAATATATGTGTATATTATATCATATTTTATCAATATTGCAACAACTTTTTTTATTACTTTTTAATGTCATGGTTAATTTGCATAATATTTAAAATTTTCTTATATGACACTATTGCAAAAATCGGTTTTTTTCGTTATAATATATTATAAGTAATTTATAATCGGAGATTTATTTTTTCGGTTTTTGCAAAGTCCTCATTAAGCTACATTTAAATTCAAGGGGCAGAAAGGTTATGAAGTTTTATGATTATCATTATGAAAGACAGTGCTTCCGCACTGCAGATTGAAGAAGTTGAAAAGCGACTTTCCGATTTTGGTTTTAAAACGCATCCTATTTACGGTGAAAAGAAAACAGTTATCGGTGCTATCGGCGATAAGAGACTTCTCAGTATGAACGAAGTACTGCTTATGTCGGGTGTTGAGAATGTTGTTCCCATCATGAAGCCGTATAAGCTTGCTTCAAAGGAATTGCAGAAGGAACAGTCTGTTATAGAAGTTGGTCACGGAGTTACGGTAGGCGGAAAACAGCTTGCTGTATTTGCAGGGCCTTGTGCGATTGAAAGTCAGGAACAGTTTACCGAAGTTTCAAGAGCTGTTCAGGCGGCAGGCGCAAACATCCTTCGTGGCGGCGCATTCAAGCCACGTTCATCGCCCTATTCATTCCAGGGTCTTGAAGCGGAAGGTCTTAAAATTATGTACAACAGCGGTCAGGAGCTTGGAATGCCGATTTGTACAGAGGTTGTAGATACAAGAGATGTTGAACTCGTTGCTTCATATGCAGACATTATGCAGATAGGCGCAAGAAACATGCAGAACTTCCAGCTTCTGCGTGAGGTTGGTAAATGCAATAAGCCTATTCTTTTAAAGCGTGGTCTTGCATGCACAATGGAAGAATGGTTCATGGCAGCTGAATACATTATGTCCGAAGGTAACGAAAACGTTATTCTTTGTGAAAGAGGTATCAGAACATATGAAACAGCTACAAGAAACACTTTTGATGTAAGTGCTATTCCCATTTCAAAGGAATTTTCACATCTTCCTATTATCGGTGACCCAAGCCATGCAACAGGAACATACAAGTATGTTCCTGCAGTAGCGAAAGCTACAATTGCAGCAGGTGCTGACGGTCTTATGATTGAAGTTCATAACTGTCCTGAAAAGGCAGCATCAGACGGTCCGCAGTCACTTACTCCCGAAAAGTTTACCGTACTTATGCGTGAGCTTGATCCGATTGCAAAGGCTGTAGGTAAAGACTTACTTTAAAAATTACATGACATCGGGGACGGTTTACTGTATTGTAAACCGTCCCCGTATACATTATTATTGAAAGGCTGATTTTTTATGTTAGGTTATCTGGGACCTGAGGGTACATTTTCACATCAGGCGGCGGTGGAATGTTCAAACGGTAAGAACTTAAAACAGTTTAAAACAATTCCGTCTCTTATATATGCGGTAAACAATGGCGAGATTTCATCAGGTATAGTTCCGATTGAAAATTCAATTGACGGTGGTATAAATATCACACTTGACACTCTGGCTTTTGATGCCGATGTTTATATAACGGGTGAATACGTGTTGCATGTTAAGCAAAATCTGCTTGTTAAAAAAGGCACAAAAAAAGAAGATATAAAAACAATTGCATCAATTTCTCCCGCAATCGGTCAGTGTCAGACAATTTTGAATACCGAATTTGAAGATGTGCATATAGAATACACCGATTCAACTGCAGCTGCGGCAAAGCTTGCCGCTGACTCGGACGGAAGCGTGGCGTGTATTGCTTCTCCTGTTTCGGCCGAAATTTACGGTCTTGATATACTTGCCGCCGACTGCGGCGATGAGCATAACAACTCTACAAGGTTTATAATCATTGAAAAAGAGCCTTCAAGGATTGTTACAGAGCATGACAAAACATCAATTGCATTTACTCTTGAAAATAAGCCGGGTAGTCTTTATAGTGCACTTGCTCTGTTTTCCGAGGCAAAGCTAAATATGACAAAAATTGAATCACGTCCCATTAAAACTCACTTCGGCAGATATGTATTTTTTATAGACATTGACGGGAATATTGATAATCCCACAATCTATTTTGCACTTGATAAGCTAAGAAGAAGCACAGATTTTTATAAGTTTCTTGGCTCATATGCATATTAATCAAAAAAAATCAGTTGTATGCTTTTGTAAGCATACAACTGATTTTTTATTCTGTATACAATGCCTCAGGGTCTCCGCCAAAAGCTTCATATGCGGTGTGAAGCTGTAAATCAACTACTGTTTCAAGCTTTTCAAACAAATCCTGCATTTTAACCTGAGTTGCAATATCGAGCACACCGTTGTCACAAAGTGCATTATCACGCTGGAATGCTTCAACTGAATTTTTCAAATCCTCAGTGTACAAAGTATCGTCAATCTTTCCGTCAAAATATCCCAACAGCGACAATCTCTCTTTTGCCGCAATTACCTGACTGCTCATATCACCCATCGACATTCTTGTTCTGAAGTCAAAAACTGTATATTCCGTTGCATCTATTTTTTCTGTTATGTTCTGAATATAACTGTCAGGTTCAAGACCTACACCGTTGATTTCTCTACCGTTTCTTGTCTTATACTCACCGATTGTAAGCTTAAATTTCATTCCGTTAGTAAGCGGAAAGACAGTCTGAATAACCGCCTTACCAAAGGTTCTTGTTCCTATAAGTTTGCTTGCACCCGAATCCTGCAATGCACTCGCAAGAATTTCCGCCGAGCTTGCAGTGTTTTCATTCACAAGAGTTATAAAATCAAATTCCTTTTCCGCAAGTGTAGAGCGGTGAATTGTATCATACTGTTCATCACGGTATTTCACTTCAACAATTTTCCCTTTCGGAACAATCAGCTTGGCAATCGCAACAGCTGTATCCACTCTGCCGCCGCCGTTATTTCTCAAATCAAGAATTACCTTTTCCACACCCTTTATACGGAAATCCTCAAGAAGAAGCTTAAACTCCTCATATGTAGTATCGCCAAAGGTGCTTATATTCATATATCCGATATTGCCCTCAAAAGTACCGCCCGTTACCGTACTTTGTCTTACCTCAACTCTTGTAGCAACAAGGTCAATCAGCTCATCGCCTCTTAAAACAGTAACATTTACCGTTGTTCCAAGCTCACCGACAATAAGATTTCTTACATCATTAAGAGATTTACCCTTACATTCCTCGCCCTCTACTGCATAAATCTTATCGCCTGCCTTAAATCCTGATTTTTCCGCTTTTGAGTTAGGCTCGGAAAATTCAATGATTTCAACATAATCACCGTTTTTCTGAATTATAACACCTATGCCGTAAAAAGCCTGATTAACCGAATTTATATAATCCCGATATTCCTCAGCCGTAAAAAATTCGCTGTATTCATCAAGGCTTGAAAACATTTCCTTGAGAAGCGGTACAAGCATATCGGGATTTTCCTCAAGGAGTCCCGAAATACCCATTCTGATGATTTCATTTTTTTCAACCGTATCATCTATGTAAAGCTCCGTAATATAATCAGCAATCTGATCAACCGCCTCAAATTCACCGCTGTACGGAGATACAGGTACTATTTCCTTGGCAAATACTCCGCTGCTTTGTGTCATAAAGAGTGCTGAAGATATTAAGAGTGCTGCTATTTTTTTTAATCTCATCATTACTTACCCTCTTTAAACCTTTATTTTCATATCATTTTCAATAACTGCACCCTGCACCGTTAAATCATATACCAGATGCAATTCTCCGCCGTTATCACTTAACGAGTTTTCAATCAATCTCGTATATATTTCCATTTCCATCGTACCATACGGTATTCTGTACAAAAACGATGTGGTCTTACCCTGAATGTAAAGCATATCGGAATTAACCGAACCCTTTCGCTTTATTTTCACACTATCAGCACTGACCGTCACAACCGAGGTGGTTTCATCACCTTCGTCTGAGCTTTTGTACATTATATATGCTTTATTATCCTTTATACTGAACGTTCCTACGCTCTTTTCCTCGATAACATCGCAATCTCCGTCAATACGCTGGCTGTTATATATAGTTATATCATAATTATTAATATTTTTCAATGTCAATTTTTTTCACCAGTCCGTCAATTTTCCTTTCAAGAAAAATACCGCCAAGCTCCTCAAAACCTTCCACATTATCGCTGACATAATAGCTGTACGATGCAGGAGTATTTCCCTTTTCGTGAGCGAGTGTTGAATCAAGCTTTTTTCTCAGATAATCGGCAACCTCTGCGCCGGGATTTACCAAAGTGACACCCTCGCCCATGTATTCGGCAATAACCTTTTCAAGAAGTGGATAATGCGTGCAGCCCATAATAAGGGTATCGACGCCTGATGCCTTTATCTCATGCAAATACTCATCCACCACAAGCCTTGTTACTTCTGTGTCGAAATGTCCGTTTTCCACAAGCGGAACAAACAACGGACACGCTTTTGAGAAAGTCTGTATATTAGAGTCATATTCATTTATAAACTTCGTATACGAACCGCTTTTAATAGTTCCGCTCGTTCCTATTATGCCGATTTTACCGTTGTGGGTAGCTCTTACCGCACGATACACAGCCGCCTCAACAACGCCGACTATAGGAACATCAAACTCCGACTTTACACCCGGAAGAGCCACCGAGCTTGCAGTTCCGCAGGCAATAACAATCATTTTCACATCAAAGCTGTTTAAAAAACGTATATCGCCCCTTGTGTATTTTAAAATCGTTTCAGCAGAGCGTGAGCCATACGGAACTCTCCCTGTATCACCGAAATATATTATATTTTCGTCGGGAAATGCTTTCATTATTTCCTTAACGGCAGTCAATCCGCCAAGTCCCGAATCGAAAACACCTATACTTTTGTTATTCATCTTTTTACTCTCTTTTCCGCCAAAGCTATAAGCTCGTCAAGAAGCTCCTCATATCCTTTGCCTACAGCATCCCAAAGCTTCGGGTACATGCTGATATTTGTAAAGCCGGGAAGTGTATTGATTTCATTAAGTACCACACTTCCGTCACTGTTTTTCACAAAGAAATCCACTCTCGAAAGTCCCTGACCGTCAAGCGCCTTAAATGCTCTTATTGCATACTCACGTATCTTTTCAATTGTTTCCTTCGGAAGCTGAGCGGGAATCTGTAAAACCGTTGAATTATCAACGTATTTTGCATCAAAGTCATAAAACTCCACTGTTGGCATAATCTCACCCACTGTAGAAGCATGCACTTCGTCATTACCAAGAACAGCACACTCCACTTCATGACCATCAATGTTTTCTTCGATAAGAACCTTTGTGTCAAACTTAACCGCATTTTCAAGCGCAGCTTTCAGCTCATTACGGTCATGCGCCTTGCCTACACCTACAGAAGAACCTGTTCTCGCAGGCTTCACAAAGCACGGATACCCTAATTTTTCTTCAACCTTATCAGCGGTCATTTCAAAATCATCATTCTGTCTGTATACCACCCAATCAGCCTGAGGAATATTTACGCTGTTAAATACAATTTTGGTAAAGCTTTTATCCATACCGTTTGCAGAAGCAGGAACTCCCATTCCCACATACGGAATATGCGATAATTCAAACAGTCCCTGAATTGTTCCGTCTTCGCCGTATTCACCATGCAAAACAGGGAAAATTACATCAGGGTGCTTTTTCTCAATTTTATCACCGTCAAAAATTATTATTGCTTTTTCTGAGCCGTCAGGCGAAATGATTGCCTTTTTGAGGTTTTGTGTGTCCTTTTCCCAGTCGCCGCACTCTATCTTTCCGTAATCGCCACTGTAAAGATACCATGCTCCTGACTGCGTTATGCCGATAACGTCTATATCGTATTTATCACGGCTTAAATTATTAAGAATTGATGTCACTGATTTTCTCGATATTGTATGTTCAGGTGATTCTCCGCCGAAAACCACACATATTCTTCTTTTTTCCATTTATATCCCCCTGACTGTACTATTACATTAATTATATAATACTCTCATTCGCAGTAAAATTCAAGTATGTTATAGTAATTGTAACACAATGTTATTAAAATATTTACATTTTATTCCTTAGTTTTGTGAGAACGTCCTCAAAATAATCGGGGAGTTCAGAAGAAAAGGTCATCATTTCTCCGCTTGAAGGATGTACAAACCCGATTGTTTTTGCATGAAGGAGTTGACCGTTGAGATTGAATTTTTCCTTTTTGATACCGTATGTTGCATCGCCCACAATGCTGTGTCCAAGCGACGCCATATGTACCCTTATCTGATGTGTACGTCCTGTTTCAAGAGTACATTCAACAAGTGTATACATACCGAAGCGCTCAAGCACCTTGACATGTGTCACTGCATCACGTCCGCCGTAAACTATCGCCATTTTCTTTCTGTCAGCACTGCTTCTGCCAATCGGCTTGTCAACAGTGAGTGTATCTTCTTTTATATTTCCGTTTACGAGCGCAATATATTTTCTGACTGCTTTTCTTTCTTTAAGCTGTTCGGACAGCTTTAAATGTGCGTCATTATTTTTTGCCGCCACAAGCAGTCCCGATGTGTCCTTATCTATTCTATGCACAATCCCCGGTCTGATAACACCGTTTATTGCCGAAAGTGACTCTCCGCAATGATACATAAGGGCATTGACAAGTGTACCGCTCTCGTTGCCGACAGCAGGATGTACTACCATTCCCTGAGCTTTATTTACCACTATCACGTCGTTGTCCTCATAGACAACATTTATAGGAATATCCTCAGGAAAAGCCGATATTTCTTCAGCTTCAGGTATCAAAATTACAATCTCTTCGCTTCCGCAAAGCTTGTATTTCTTATTAACTTTTTTTCCGTTGATGCTTACATTTCCGTCCTCACACAGCTTTGCGCCAAAGCTTCTTGAAATATCCACAGCGTTGTCGGCAATAAATTTGTCTATCCGCACGCCCTTGTCTTTTTCAGTTACTTTCAAAACAAGCTCATTCATTTTCTGTCTTTCCTTTATCAAAAAACATAACAAAAACCACAAGCAAAACTGCGCCTACGGTTATAGCAATATCCGCAATATTAAATACCGGAAAATCCATAAAGGCAAGGCTTATATAATCAACCACAAAACCTCTGAAAATCCTGTCAATTGCATTACCCAAAGCACCTGCAAACATCATTGTTACCGATGTACACAAAAGCGGATGACCAGGCTTTTTAATTAGCCAGTAAACCACAACTCCGATACAGAAAAGCACCGATATAACACCGAGAATTTCAACCTTACCGCTTAAAATGGAGAATGCCGCACCGGTATTCTGAACATACATAAAATCTGCAATGAACGGAATTTTTCCGAACACTTCACCAAGAGCCGTATTATTCACTGTCCACAGCTTTACAAGCTGATCTGCAAGAATTATCGCAAGCGCAATCAAAGAATATATTATCGTCATTATTATCTCCTCAAATAATCAAGTGCGGCAAACACTTCGTTTTCTGTTATGTCTGTCACCTGAATAACATCGCCCTTTTTCGACGGGAGCACAAACTTAAGCTTTCCCTCAAGCTTTTTCTTGTCCTTCTGCATAAGCTCCCAGATTACATCATTTTCAGGAAGTCCGACATGTACTGAAAATCCGTAGTCGGACATAATGTTTTCAATTTCGTCAAGCAAAGCTTCATCAATCAGCCCACGCTTATGTGCCATATACGCCGCACCTGCCATACCTGTTCCTACACACTCGCCATGTGTTTTTGTGAAATTATACGCAGATTCAACCGCATGACCGATTGTATGCCCAAAATTCAAAATTGCCCTAAGACCGTTTTCCTTTTCGTCGTTCATTACAACGTCTGCCTTTATACCGCAATTGGTTTTTGCCATATAAATAAGCGTGTCCGTATCAAGCGCCTTGATTTTTGCCGAACTGATTTTCAGATAATCAAAAAATGCACCGTCACGTATTATGCCGTGCTTAATAACCTCACCCATTCCCGAAATAAATTCTTTTTGGGGTAAGGTTTTCAGCGTACTGACATTAATGTATACAAGCTTCGGCTGATGAAATGCACCGAGAATATTTTTACCGTCCTCAAAATCTATACCCGTTTTACCGCCTACAGAGCTGTCCGACTGCGACAAAGAGTTGTTGGCACCTGAACAAAACATATACCTCGCATATAAATTGCCGCCGCAAAGCCTGCCATATCACCTACAACACCGCCGCCAAGTGCAATTATCATGCTTTTTCTGTCCATTTTATGCTTAACACATGCACTGCATATTCCGAGAATCGTGTCCATGTTCTTGTTCTGCTCGCCTGCTTCAAACGCATATGCCGCCACATCATATCCTGCATCAGAAAGTAGTTTGCTGACCTCACTTAAATAAAGCTTTTCTACATTTGTATCAGTCACTATCAATAATTTTTGGGGTGCACTGATTTCATTAAGCGATTTTGCAAGCTCATCAAAGCTTGCAGAAAAATTTATGTCATAGGAGTTTTCACCCAACTCAACCCTTAGCTTTTCCATTTTTTCTCCGTCCTTTATTATAGCGGCAAGGATGCCACTGCATTTAAAGTCATATCGGCTGTGTTGCCGTTTAAAAATTCATAATATCCTGCGCATGCAATCATTGCCGCATTATCGGTACAAAGTATCGGCGGCGGATAAATTACATTTATCCCGTGCTTTGCGCATACCTTTTCCATTTTGTCTCTGAGTGCCGAGTTTGAAGCAACTCCGCCTGCAAGCGCAACTGTTTTACGTCCCGTCTTTAGTGCCGCCTCAACAGTATGCTCACACAAAACATCGGTAACAGCCGCCTGAAAACTCGCCGCTATGTCCGCTTTATTATACTCCTCACCGTTCTGGTCAAGCTTATGGAGGTAATTTATAACCGCTGTTTTTACACCGCTGAACGAAAAATCAAGCGAATCACCATCCATTTTCACTCTTGGGAAATTAACGGCTTCGCAATTTCCTTCCTTTGCAAGCTTATCCACAAGAGGTCCGCCTGGATAACCGAGTCCGAGTACTCTTGCCACCTTATCAAAGGCTTCGCCTGCAGCATCATCACGTGTTCTTCCCAAAACTTCAAATTCGGTATGACTTTTTACGTCAACAATGTGACTGTGACCGCCTGATGCAACAAGACATACAAACGGCGGTTCTATATCAGGATTAGCTGCAAAATTCGCACATATGTGTCCCTTTATGTGGTGTACTGGTACTAACGGCTTATCAAGCGCATACGCAAGCGCCTTTGCCGCCGATACACCCACAAGCAACGCACCAATCAGTCCAGGACCGTATGTGACCGCAATTGCATCAAGCTCCGCAAAAGTTATATTTGCTTTTTCAAGTGCTTCATCGATTACGTCATCAATTGTTTCTATATGACGTCTTGAAGCCACTTCGGGAACTACACCGCCGAATTTTTTATGAATGGCAATCTGTGTATTTATCACATTTGAAAGTATTTCACGCCCGTTTTTTACCACTGACGCCGCAGTTTCATCGCATGAACTTTCTATGCCTAATATATATACATCCTTCATTTTGGAAACCTTTCCTCATAGTATTTACAATTGTTTTGTCATAATGAGCGCATCCTCATTATTATCGCTGTAATAACGTTTACGTGTACCTATCACTTCAAAACCGTATTTCTTATATAATCCCTGAGCCTTATAGTTGGATTGGCGTACTTCAAGCGTCATAATATCTATATTAAGCTGTTTTGCTCTCTCAAGCACAGCCTCAATAAGCATACTGCCCACGCCCGACCTGCGGTGTTCCTCAACCACAGCAACATTTGTTATATCGCCTTCACCGCTCACGTTCCAGAAGCCTGCGTAACCGATACACTCGTTATCATTACGTGCCGCAAAATACACAGCAATGGAATTTTTAAATTCGTCCTCAAATGCTTTTCTCGACCACGGTACCGTAAAACATTTTTGGTCTATTTCAGCAAAGCGGTCAATATCCGCTTCGTTCATTTCTTCAATTATTATCATCGCTATTCTTCATCGGAAGCTTTTCAGCCATATCTACAACAGCATCATATATTTCCTGAGCTGTTTCTCTGTATTCTTCTATATCTCCGCCAAACGGATCTGAAATATCGCCCGTTAGTCCTGCGTATTCATTCAGGGTAAATGTTTTTTCAGGTGCATACTGTTCCACGAGCATTTTCTGTCCGTTTGTCATGGTAAGCACTACATCGGCTTTACTGAGCAAATCCTCTGATACAGGCTGTGTTCTGTGTGATGTAAGGTCTATGCCCATCTCGCTCATTGCCTGAATTGCATATTCGCTCGCCGCCTCGCCTTCTTCTGCAAAAACTCCTGCGCTTTCAATCAGAATGTCAAGGTCGTTTTCAACTGCTACCTTTTCCGTTATATACGCCGCCATCGGACTGCGGCAGGTGTTGCCCGTGCATACAAATAATATATTCATAGTTCTACGACTCCTTTTATACTGTTATTTATGGCTCTAAAAGCTCCGAAAAATCATATATGTAATGATCTGCCACAGCTTTTATCTCGTCAACGTATTCGGCAGATGATTCATCAAAAACTCCGCACACCTTCATACCTGCTGCTTTTGCAGTTTTGTCGGCATTGTAGTTATCATCAAGGAATAGTATATTTTCAACAGGCTGTCCTATTCTTTTTGCCGCTTCTGTGTATATCTTGGGATCAGCCTTTGTAGTTGCAAAGTCATCGCATGACCATACATTTGTAAAAAGCTCATAGATTCCCAAGCGTTTCAGGCATGGGTCAAGAACCTTATGCGGACTTGCAGTTAGAACATTGAGGTTTGCGCCTGACTTTTTCAACTTCTCAAGTACAGAAACCACATTGGATTTTGCCGGAATTTTATATGCATATTCATCATAAGCATATCGGTTCATCAAAGAAACCGTTTCTTCCTCTGATAATGAAAGACCTAAATCCTTAAAATATTTAGCTGTACCTACATAACCAAGCGGCGTAATTATTTTTACAATATCTTTTTCATACTTTATATTGTTCTCATCTAAAATTCTCAACATGACAGAAACATAAGAAGGCATTGAATCAACTAATGTTCCGTCAAAATCAAATAAATATGTTGTATATTTCATTTGTTCATCTTCTTTCGGTTTATTGCTGATATGGCATTTAAAAAATGCTATATTTATATATTTTATTATAACATAATAATTATAAAATTTCTACTATATTAAGTAAATTTTTCATAAAATATAATTATTATTAATAAGTAAAAATCCGTACACTCTCGTGTATGGATTTTGGGATTTCACGTACATAATAGATACAGGTTGTTTTAGTGAAATATCTCACTAAAGCTCGATGTGAAATAATTCACGGACAGTCGAGGACGCCTGTTCCTACACGTAAATTGTGGAATATAAAGTTTACGCTTTCTGTGAAATAAAATAAATCCTTTTATCTCACGCCGCAGGTGTATTTCACATTGCAAAGCTACATTAACTTCTTCCCTTATCACTATTACCTATTACTTTCCAAAAATCCATACAAAAATATTTTAGGGAATAGTGAAGAGCGAAGAGATAATAAGTAAAAATCCGTACACTCTCGTGTACGGATTTTTGGAAGAGCCGAATGGTTTAGATGACATTAATTTCTATGTGGAGATAAACACCTCATCAACATCTGTCTTATGGCATAATGTATGCACATATATTTTGTTCAGTTTATTCTTCTCGAACAAAAATATATTCTTTTTTGAATGACTCATAATAATTTTTCTAATCATCGTTTGCTCTATATCCCTGTCGGAAATAATTCCATCTTCAGACAGTCCTAAAGCTGAAAAAAAAGCAACATCAACATTAACCCCGTTTGCATATTGTTCTGCTATTGAACCCACAAAACACATATCCTGACAATAATATTTACCTCCTAACAAAATACAGGGAATTTGTGATTTTGATGCAATTAGCAATGCATTCACAGAATTTGTTACAATTGTTATATTTTTAAATCTATTAATGTACGGTATGATATAATGACAGGTAGAAGAACTGTCAATAAAAATTGTTAAATCATCGCTCAGAAAATTTATGGCCTTTTTACTTAAATAAATTTTTTCGCTTTCGTCTACAAAAAACCTTTGCGAAATAGGCATTTCACTACTAACAGCCGTCAAAACAGCACCACCTCTGTACCTTTTAAGCACACCGTCTTTTTCCATTTCACTTAAATCTCTGCGAATCGTCATTTCCGATACAAATAATGTTTTTGCAAGTTGCAATACGGAAACTCTACCGTTTGCATATAAAATATCTAAAATATCCTTTTTCCTATCTTTATATTCCATTTTATCCAATCCTCTTGTTTATAACAATGTTTATTTACAACATTTCGAACATATATTGTTTTCGAAATGTTTATCTGGTATAATTGTATCAAAATAAAATCTATGTGTCAAGGAAACTTAAAATGGATATAATTATACAATTAATTGGCGGGCTTGGAATTATTGCAAGCATAATATCTTTTCAATGTAAAAAGCACAATTCAATTTTGCTTTTTAGAACTCTCAATGAATTTATTTTTGCAATACAGTATTTCCTTTTGGGTGCGTATACCGGTATGGCAATGAATCTTGTAGGATGTGTCAGAAATATTATCTTTACAAAGCAGATATTACAAAACAAAAAAACAACAATAACAACAATTATTTTCGGATTTATGTTCTTGCTGTTTGGTATTTTTACGTGGCAGGGAATGAAAAGTATCTTGATAATCGTAGCAAAAGTGCTATCAACAATCGCATATGGAAACAAAAATACTACAGTTGTAAGAGGAATTATATTTGTAACATGTTCAAGTTGGTTGATTTATAATTATTGTGTGTTTTCTATCGCAGGAGTGCTATGTGAGGCATTTACATTGATATCGTTAATAATAGGGGTATACGACTTGATGTTATCCCACATTTAACAAAAAACAAATGACTTTTGTGTTCGAAATAGATACATAGGTTTTAGGGTATATACTCCCTTTACTCGTTGCCATATTATAAGTAAAGTTGAAACAATAATCTTTTTCATAATATAAGTTCCCTTCCAGTATATATTTTAATTAGCTCTTTTGTATGTTAAGGAATAGCACCTGATTTAATAATCCAATCAGGTGCTATTCCTTTGTCTACACTTCAAGTCTGGTTCAAAACCGCTTGGCATCTACCATTTTGTTTTAAAATCAATTTTTGCAAAAAGCTCTCAAACTATTGAAAAAAGCGAACAATTTAGATGTCATCTAAATCATTCGCTTTTTTTGGCTCCTCCAGCTGGGCTCGAACCAGCGACCCTATGATTAACAGTCATATGCTCTGCCAACTGAGCTATAGAGG
>JAXJRQ010000164.1:0-7811 GCA_036310525.1 Clostridia bacterium | reverse complement strand
GTGTAAAGGGAGGTGGGTTTTGCGTAGCAAAACTCGGAGGGATTGTTCGTATATAATTAGCGATAATGCTGATTTTACAATCCCCCAGTCGCCTACGGCGCCAGCCCCCTTTACACAAAGGGGCCTTCCGCTCGATTGTTTATGTACAGAGGTTGCCATATATTGCACATATAAATAATGAAGGAATCCGCAAATTACAAATTCCTTCATTATTTATATACATTCTGATTTAATGCATAATATTCATAGCAGTATCAACCACACTGCCGATGTTTTTAAACACTCCCTCGGTCTTTTTGACAATCTTTTTTCTCTGCTTGTCGGACATCGGATCGGTCATCATTGTAACTGCTGCTCCGACCACAAGACCGGTTGCCATTCCCTTGAAAAATCCCGCTGAAATATTCATCATATGAAAACCCCCTTTTAATCTGAAATTCAGTGTTTTTTGCACTAATTATTATTCGTCAAAAATACATAAATAAACCTGTAAAATTATAATAAATACATAAAATAAAGGGGTCTTGTGAAAAAAATCACAAAAACCACTTGACTTTGCATACCCTAATGTTATACTATTAGATTACAGTTGAAATTTAAGGCAAAAATGATGGATAAATTTTCATAAATTAATGAAAATTTATTCAGGAGGAGTTAGACTATGGCAAACATAAAACCATTCAGAGGCTACAGATATAATCCGCTTAAAACGGGCGGACTTGACAAGGTTGTTTCACCTCCGTACTATAATATATATCCGGAGGAAAAAGAAAGCCTTTATAATGCGAGTGAATATAATTCAGTGCGCTTGTTTTCGGGTAAAAACGAAGAAGGCGACGATGAAGTAAATAACAGATTTACACGTGCGGCGCAGTATCTTAAGCAGTGGATTGCCGAGGGCATTCTTGTGCGTGATGAAGAGCCTGCAATATATATGTACGAGCAGACTTTGCATATACACAATGTTCAGTATCAGAACCGTTGCTTTGTGGCGCTTGCCGAGCTTGAGGACTTTTCAAGCGGCATAATTTTGCCGTGTGAGGAAATAAGAGAGGTTTCACGTCAGGACAGATACGACTTCCTTACAAATACAAATGCAGATATGAGTATGATAAGCTGTCTGTATCTTGAACGTGAAAAAGACCTTCTTAATCTTATGACCTCCATGAGCGAGGAAATACCCGATATGGAGTTTGATTCATACGACGACATACATCAGCGTGTATGGAAAATAACGTATGAACCTACTATTGATTATATT
The DNA here is from genome assembly GCA_036310525.1 of Clostridia bacterium. Classification (GTDB taxonomy): domain Bacteria; phylum Bacillota; class Clostridia; order UBA1381; family UBA1381; genus UBA4716. Next base: position 6,550 of record JAXJRQ010000164.1, on the reverse strand, counting down.
GTTTCACGCTTTAAGGATTTACAGCTCTATATAACGGACGGTCAGACAAGATACGAAACGTGTCTTAAATACAGAGACCACATGCGTGAAAACAATCCCAATCACACAGGTAAAGAACCATATAACTACACAATGGTATCACTTTCAAACGCAAGCTCAGACGGACTTGTGATTTTACCTGTTCACAGAGAGGTTAAAATGAAAAAGCCGTTCCGTGAGGATTATTTTGTGGCAGGTATTCAGGACCATTTTAAAATCGAGAAAATCATTGTCGATTCACAGGACGAGGGTCTTATACAGACAATGAAAAAGCAGATTGCAACACCGAGAATGGAAACGAAAATTGCCGTTCACCATACAGGTAATTACTTCTTCAGAATAACCCTTAAGGATAAGGACTATATCAAAAATGAGCTTTTACCCGATAAGTCGGACGCATACTGCGGTCTTGATATGGTGGTGCTTAATCAGCTTGTATTAAAGGACGTAATGCACATTAAGGACGAAGACTTTGATGAATGTGTTTCATCATCACGAAGCTCCAGAAAGTGCCTTAATCACGTCGAATCGGGCGAATCAGACATAATGTTCATTATGAACCCCGTAAAGGCTGAGCAGATACGCAGTGTTGCGGCAGCAGGCGAAAGAATGCCGATGCGTACTTTGAGCGTATTCCCCAAACCCTCCGTAGGAGTTTTAATAAATATTAAAGAAGATTAAAAAAATGCTTGACATATTGGCAAATCTTTGATATAATACTACGGTGACCGCATAGATTGGGTCTCAAATCCGGATTTTTTCGGTACCCCTGATAGCGTGTCCTCATAAAATTAAGAGGAGGTGTTTTTATGTACGCAGTAATCGTAACAGGTGGTAAGCAGTACAAGGTTTCCGAAGGTGATACACTTTTTGTTGAAAAGCTTGAAGTTGAAGAAGGCAGCTCGGTAACATTTGATAAGGTGCTTATGGCCGGTGAAGGCGACGACGTTAAGGTAGGTGCTCCCACACTTGATGGTGCAACTGTTGAAGCGAAGGTTGTCAAAAACGGTAAGGCTAAGAAGATCTACGTTTTCAAAATGAAGAGAAAGAAGAATGAACGTACAAAGAAAGGTCACAGACAGCCTTATACAAAAGTAGAAATCACAAAGATAAACGCATAAATTTGATAAACATTGATGATAGCGAGGTGTTTTAAATGGCTCATAAAAAAGGTATGGGTAGTACAAAAAACGGTCGTGACAGTGAATCAAAAAGATTAGGCGCAAAGAGAGCAGACGGTCAGTTTGTTTTGGCAGGTAATATACTTGTCAGACAGCGCGGAACAAAGATTCATCCCGGTAACAATGTTGGTATCGGTAGCGACGACACATTGTTTGCTTTGATCGACGGTAGAGTTAAGTTCGAAAGAAAAGGCAGAGACAAGAAACAGTGCAGTGTTTATGCTGACTAATTCAGTAATTAAATCCCGAAGCCACGCTTCGGGATTTTGCTGTATTTTTGACAAATATGAAATTTACAATCCATAAGTAAAGGAGAGGAAGCATATGTTTATAGATAAAGCCAGAATTTTCATAAAAGCAGGCAAAGGCGGAAACGGTTCCATATCATTTCGCCGTGAAAAGTATGTTGCCGCAGGCGGTCCTGACGGTGGTGACGGCGGCAAGGGCGGCAATGTTATTTTCAGACCTGAGCCGGGTATGACCACTCTTATGGATTTCAGATATAAGAGAAAGTATGCCGCACAGAGCGGCGGTGATGGCGCAGGTAAGCGTCAGAAGGGTAAGACAGGCGAAGATATTATCATAAAGGTTCCGCAGGGTACAGTGGTAAGAGACGCTGAATCAAACCGCATTTTAGCCGATTTGTCGGTCATCGGCAAGGACGTTATTCTTGCACGTGGCGGTAACGGCGGCTGGGGCAATTCACATTTTGCAACAGCTGTGCGTCAGACCCCCAACTTTGCAAAAAACGGTCAGGCGGGCGACGAGAGAGAAGTAACGCTCGAATTGAAGCTTCTTGCAGATGTCGGTCTGGTAGGCTTCCCGAACGTCGGAAAATCAACGCTTCTGTCAATGACTACAAAGGCAGACCCCAAGATTGCAAATTACCACTTCACAACACTTGAACCCAATCTCGGTGTTGTTGATTTAGGCAGCAGCCGTAGCTTTGTTATGGCGGATATTCCGGGTATTATTGAGGGCGCAAGCGAGGGCGTGGGACTCGGACATGAGTTTTTACGCCATATTGAGCGTACACGAATTTTAATACACGTTGTTGACGTATCGGGCATTGAGGGAAGAAATCCGATTGAGGATTTTGATATAATCAATGACGAGCTTTCAAAATATGACATGGCGCTTGAGGAACGTCCGCAGATTATAGCGGCGAACAAGACCGACATTATTCAAAATCCGGAAGCTTATGAAGAATTTTTGCAGGAAATGAAAAAGCGTGGTTATGAGGTGTTCCCGATTTCAGCGGCAACAGGCGGCGGCATAAATGAGCTTATGAACAAGACATATGAGGAATTGTCGAAGCTTCCGCCGATACAGATTTTTGAACCTGAAGAGGATTTGACCGTTGAAGTTATCGGAAACGACGAAGGCTTTGAAATCACACGTGAAAATGATACATTTATCGTTTCAGGCTCATGGATTGAGGCTGTCGGCGGCAGTGTCAACTTCTCGGACAACGAAAGTCTTGCATATTTCCAGCGTGCTTTGCTTAACAAGGGCGTAATTGAGGCGCTTATTGAGCGAGGCATACAGGAGGGTCAGATTGTGCGAATCGGCGACCTTGAATTTGAATTTGTATATTAATTCAAATTATACTTGCAAACAATATAATATTGGTATATAATAAATACAGTTAAACAAAACAGAGTAGGAGCATATGCGTAAAGTGTCCGTCGGACGGGGAGTTGTCGTCGGAACGAAAGGTTTTTAAATCTGCGGCATATACTTCGCATCCCGCTGGAAACCGTATAATCTCTTTTTCGGCAATGGTTTTGTTGTCGGAAAAGGGATTTTTTTCTGTTTTGAATTTTTTTGAAGGGATAAAACCTACATGAACTACAAAGACGCACTCGGATATATTGAATCGTTAAAGGGCAGAGGAATAGTGCCGGGTCTTGATAATATAAAAAGACTTTGCGAAAAGCTTGACAATCCGCAGGACAGTATAAAAACCATACATATAGCAGGCACGAACGGCAAAGGCTCAACAGGTGCATATATAAGCTCGATTCTTCTTAAAAGCGGATTTTGTGTCGGCAGATATGTTTCTCCGGCTGTTGAGGAGTACCGGGAAATATTTACTGTAAATGGCGAATATATCAGTGAAGAAGATTACATAAAATGTATTAAGCGTGTGCAAAAGGCATGTGCTGAAATTGAAAAAGACGGATTTTTCCCTACTTCGTTTGAAGTAGAAACAGCTGTTGCATTTGTATATTTCAACATGAAAAAGTGCGATTATGCCGTAATAGAGTGCGGAATGGGCGGCAGATTTGACGCAACAAACGTCATATCCAAACCTGAATGTGCAGTCATTACATCAATAACCGCAGACCATACAGCATTTCTCGGAAACACTTTAGCGGAAATTGCCTTTCATAAGTCAGGTATAATTAAAAACGGTTGTAAAGCCGTAAGTGCAAATCAGACAGAAGAAGTTTTGTCGACCTTGCGAAAAGAATGTGAAAAAATGAATGTTTTGTTGGAATTTCCGCTGACACCTCAAATTGTAAACAGTAATATTTGCGGTATTGAATTTTTGTACGGAACACAGAAGCTTCACACTGCTATGACAGGAATTTATCAGCCGGAAAACGCCGCACTTGCAATTAAAGCTGTCAAGTGTCTTGATGCGGATATAAGCGACGCTGATATAGCCGACGGTATTGCAGACGCAAAATGGAAATACAGATTTGAGGTATGCGGTGAAAAACCGTATTGGATTTTTGACGGTGCGCATAACGCTGACGGCATGAATGTGCTTTCAAAGACCTTAAAAGAATATTTTTCAAACGGAAGGCTTGTGTTTATATTCGGAATGTTTAAGGATAAGGAATACGTTAAGGCGGCGGAAATGGTTGCGTCCATGGCAGAATTTGTTTATACGGTAAAACCGTACGGTGACAGAGGTCTTTTGTCTGAAATTCTTGCCGATGAGATTGCTAAATATAACAAAAATGTACTGGCAACAGATATAAGGAACGCTGTAAGGCTATGTAAAAACCATGACTGCGATGCGGTTGTGTGCTGTGGGTCACTTTCATTTTTGGCACAGATAAAGAAAGAAATGGGGATAATCTGATGGAACGTTATCAAAAAATACATAAACATCCCGTTTATCAGAAAATGATTGAAAATATAGAAAAAGCGGAGGAAAACAGGGTTTTTTGTCTGCATGGAACAGAACATGCCCTTGACACTGCGAGAATTGCGTACATAATTGCGCTTGAGGAGCGTTTTGACATAAAAAAGGACATTATATATGCCGCGGCGCTTTTGCACGATATAGGCAGATACAGCAACAAAGAGCATAATGTCAGAAGCGCCGAAATAGTATCAGAGCTTATGCCCGAGTGCGGATATACTGCTGAAGAAACCGCTATTGTTGCCGAGGCGGTGCGTATGCACCGTACCGATAACGGAGACGGACTTGCGGCTATACTTTACCGTGCGGATAAGCTTTCACGCAATTGCTTTCACTGTAAGGCGGTCAGTGACTGTTACTGGGCGGATGAAAAGCGTAATAAAAACATAGTTTATTAGGAAGTGCACACAATGATAATAAGGAATAAAGATTTTTCGGGCGATACCTATGTTATGGGCATTTTAAATGCGACTCCCGATTCTTTTTCGGACGGCGGTAAGTGGAATAGTATTGATAAGGCTCTTTATCATGCCGAAAAGATGATTAATGAGGGTGCGTCAGTGCTTGACATTGGCGGTGAGTCGACAAGACCCGGGTATGAAAAAATAAGCGACGAAGCGGAAATTGAGCGTGTTGTTCCGATTATTTCGGCAATCAGAAGTAGATTCGATGTGCCGATTTCGGTGGATACGTATAAAAGCAGCGTTGCCGAAGCGGCGATTTTGGCAGGTGCGGATATGGTAAATGACATCTGGGGCTTTCGCTATGACGCAAAAATGGCTGATGTTGTGAAAAAACATAATGTGGCATGCTGTCTTATGCATAACAGAGCAGATGCGACTTATACCGATTTTGCGCATGAGGTTGTTTCTGACTTAAACGAAAGCGTGAAAATTGCAAAAGCGCATAATATAGCGGACGATAAAATTATTCTTGACCCCGGGATAGGCTTTGCTAAAACTGTAAAAGAAAATCTTTGGCTTACGGGAAATCTGGGTATTTTGAAAGAATTGAATTACCCCGTATTGCTTGGCACATCAAGAAAATCCATGATAGGACTTACGCTTGATTTGCCTGTTAATGAACGGCTTGAGGGTACATTGGTGACAACGGTTTTTGCTGTGCAACAGGGATGCCTGTTTGTGCGTGTGCATGATGTTTTGGAAAATATACGGGCAATTAAAATGACAAAGGCTCTTATGCAAGGAGAATGACAATGGATAAAATTATTATAGAAAATCTTACTGTTTTTGCGTATCATGGCGTTCTTGAGGAGGAACAAAGACTTGGACAGAAGTTTGTTGTGTGCGTTGAAATGGAAGCTGATTTGCATGGCGCAGGCGTAAACGACGACCTCAATAAAACAGTAAATTATGCCGAGGCGTGTGCGTTTATAACAGAATACACAAAAAACAATCCGTGTAAGCTGATTGAAGCGGCGGCAGAACAGCTTGCACAAGGACTGCTTGTTAAGTACACAATGGTAAAGGCTGTTACTGTGACAGTAAAAAAGCCGTGGGCGCCGATTATGCTCCCTATAGATTATGCCGGAGTTACAATAAGAAGGGAACGCCATACGACGTATCTTTCGATAGGCTCTAATATAGGGGATAAGAAAGCATATCTTGATTTTGCATTGCAAAAGCTCGGAGAGGACGAAAAATGCAATGTTTGCGCCGTTTCAGACTATATCACGACTAAACCCGTCGGTGATGTGGTTCAGGATGATTTCTTGAATGGTGCAGTAAAGATTGAGACACTGTACTCGCCACATGAATTGCTTTTCAAAATACACGAAATAGAGGCAGAAGCCGGCAGAGAAAGAAAAATCCACTGGGGCCCACGTACACTTGATATAGATATAATTTTGTATGATGATGCGGTTGTGGATAGTTCGGATTTAAAAATTCCGCATCCCGAAATGAAGAACAGGGAATTTGTTTTAAAACCTCTTTCACAGCTTGCGCCGTATGCCCAAAATCCCGTAAATGGCAAATCAGTCTGCGATATGCTTGCAGAACTCGAAAGCATAAATTAACAATGAAACAAGCAAATGCGATATGCATTTGCTTGTTTTTTTGTACTTTAAATTGTAATTTATAGGGGTGTTTTGCGTTTGTGATTGTAGGGGAGGGTCTCTGTGCCCTCCCGTAATATATTTGTGCACGGG
>JAXJRQ010000163.1:0-4794 GCA_036310525.1 Clostridia bacterium | reverse complement strand
TCCCAACTGCACGGCTGAGGAAAATTTTCGCAGATTGCTGCTTTACAGCGAGGGAGCTGTACAAGTGTACTGCCCCGAGCGAAAAGTAGTAAGATGCGAAAATTTAACCAGCCGACAAATTACAATTTAACGCCCACAAAAAACAGAGGCTTAACCAGCCTCTGTTTTTCAAAATCAGCCTTTTACAACTATATTTACAAGCTTACCGGGAACAGCTATTGTCTTAACAACATTCATTCCGTCGATAAGTGCCTTAATCTTGTCGCTTTCCATAGCAGCCGCAAGCATTGCATCACGGTCAAGTCCTGCCGGAAGCATAATCTTGTCTCTGATTTTTCCGTTTATCTGTACAACGATTTCAATTTCATCATCAACAGTCTTTTCATCGTCATATTCAGGCCACGGATACACCGAAAGGAATCCACCCTTGCCGTACATTTCCCAAAGCTCTTCGGTCATATGCGGTGCAACGGGATTTAACAGTGTAATAAGTGTCAGGTATTCATCCTTTGTAATTGAACCCTTCTTTGAATACTCATTCACAAGGCTCATCATTGAAGCAATTGCAGTATTGAACTTCATTCTTTCAAAGTCATCGCTTACCTTTTTGATAGTTTTATGAATTGACTTTTCAAGTTCTGCACTGTAGCCTTCTTCGTCAGTCATTATATCCTGCAAATTCCATACTCTTTCAATAAACTTATAACAGCCCTTCAATCCCTGCTGTGACCACGGAGTAGCCTGGTCAAACGCACCTATAAACATTTCATATGTTCTGAATGCATCCGCACCAAACTCGTCAACAACTTCATCGGGATTTACGACGTTTCCTCTTGACTTCGACATTTTTTCATTGTTTTCACCAAGAATCATACCGTGTGATGTACGCTTCATATACGGTTCACACTTGGGTACAACACCGATGTCAAACAGGAACTTATGCCAGAAACGTGAATACAGAAGATGTAGTGTAGTATGCTCCATACCACCGTTATACCAGTCAACCTCTGTCCAGTAATCAAGTGCTTCCTTTGAAGCAAGTGCTTCATTATTATCGGGATCCATGTAACGCAGGAAGTACCAGCTTGAGCCTGCCCACTGCGGCATGGTATCAGTTTCACGTACTGCCTTACCTCCACAGCACGGACAAGTTGTATTTATCCAGTCATATGCCTTTGCAAGCGGTGATTCGCCGTTTTCGCCCGGTTCAAATGTGTCTATTTCAGGCAATTCAAGCGGTAGCTCACTTTCAGGAATTGCTACCCAACCGCATTTCTCACAATGAACCAACGGAATAGGCTCGCCCCAGTAACGCTGACGTGAGAACACCCAGTCACGAAGCTTGAAGTTTACCTTTCTCTTTCCGAGACCTTCTTTTTCAAGCCAGTCAATCATAGTCGGAATTGCTTCCTTAACCGAAAGACCGTCAAGGAATCCTGAATTGACCATATTTCCTTTATAAACATCCGTATAAGCTTCTGATTGAACATCTTCTCCGCCTGAAACTACTTCAATAATAGGAAGTTCAAACTTCTTTGCAAATTCCCAGTCACGTGTATCATGCGCAGGAACAGCCATGATTGCACCTGTTCCGTAAGTAACAAGCACGTAGTCCGAAATGAACACGGGAAGTTCTTTTCCGTTTGCAGGATTAATTGCATGTACGCCCAAAAGCTTTACACCCGTCTTTTCCTTTGCAAGCTCTGTTCTTTCAAACTCTGACTTGGTTGCAGCTTCTTTTCTGTATGCTTCAACTTCATCCCAGTTTGTGATTGAATCCTTCATTTTTTCAATCAAAGCATGTTCAGGTGACATAACAGTATATGTTGCACCGAAAAGTGTATCGCATCTTGTTGTGTAAACAACCATTTCATCGCCCGTGCTCAGCTTGAATTTAACCTCAGCACCTTCTGAACGACCTATCCAGTTTTTCTGCTGTGTTTTGATTTTTTCAAGGTAATTTACTTCGTCAAGGTCATCAATAAGACGCTGTGCATACTCAGTAATTTTAAGCATCCACTGACTCTTTCTCTTCTGTACAACCTGACTTCCGCAACGTTCACATACGCCGTTTACAACCTCTTCATTGGACAAGCCAACCTTACAGCCTGTACACCAGTTAATCGGCATTTCCTGCTTGTATGCAAGACCTTTCTTGAACAGCTGCAGGAATATCCACTGAGTCCATTTATAATAATTAGGGTCGGTTGTATTTACTTCCCTTGACCAGTCAAAAGAGAAACCGAGCATTTTCAGCTGACGTGTAAAGTTTGCAATATTATCGGCAGTTACCTTTTTGGGGTGAACCTTATTTTTAATTGCAAAATTTTCTGTCGGCAGACCAAATGCATCCCAACCGATAGGATAAAGAACATTCTCGCCCTGCATTCTGCGTTTCCTCGCAATAATATCCAATGCAGTGTAGCTTCTCGGATGACCTACATGCAAACCATGTCCCGACGGATACGGAAACTCAACAAGTCCGAAAAACTTAGGCTTTTCCGAATTATTTGAAGCATGGAATATGCCTGCTTCCTCCCATCTGTCCTGCCATTTTTTCTCAATACCTTTGTAATTATAGTCCTTCATTTATATTACTCCTTTGTGGTTAAATTTTCTGCCGAAACATCGTCCCATAGACGTTCTATTGCGTAAAATTCACGCATTTCCTGTTGCATAACATGAACTATGACATCACCGTAATCCATAAGAATCCAACTACCGTTACGATAGCCTTCGGTGTGGCGTACGTCCTCGCCCGACTCCTGCATTTTTTCTTCAACCTCGTCTGCACACGCTCTTACCTGAACAGTAGACTGACACGAGGCTATAATAAAATAATCAGCAAGAGATGTCTGTTCTTTAACATCAAGAATTTCTATCTGCGATGCTTTTTTATCATCAAGTGCTTTTTCAATTATATCAAGCTTTTGTTTAGTCTCCATTAACAAATTACTCCCAACTATTCTTATATTTTATTGATTATACAGCTATTCCATGCTTTTAAAGTATCAGGATGAATAACTGTACTTTTTCTGAGGTTAAACTCAATACTTTGCGCCAATGCCGCCATTATTGCTTCGTCAAGATTTTCATGCGCAAGCTTTCGCAGCTTATCTACTCCCAAAAATTCACGCATCGGCTCAATCATATCAGCGATATAAATTATTTTCATAAGCTTTGTCATATCAGTTGCGCCAGTGGTGTGGGAACGGATTGCGTCAAGAATGTCCTTGTCTTCAATCCCGAAATCAGTCTTTGCCAGTACAGCCCCTAAAGGTGCATGAATAACTGCCGGACATTTTAATGTAATTTCATCAAGCTCTACACCAAGTTCTTTACAAAGCTGTATTTGCTTTTCTGTACTGTATCCCTTTGCGCAGTCGTGCAAAAGACCTGCAATGTACGCCTTTTCTTCATCTTCTCCGTAAAGCCTTGCAAGCTTTACAGCTTCATCTGCAACACCCATACTGTGTTCAAATCTGTGCGCATTAAGTCTGTTTTTTAGTTTTTCTTTCATTATCCGCCTCACACGCTATAAATTTTATGCTCAATAATATATTCCCCGACTCCCTTGGGAAGCATTCCTAAAACGCTTTCCCCCGCTTTTATTCTGCGGCGAATATCAGTAGAAGATACATCCATCACAGGTGCTTTAACGGGATAAATTTCACCGCCGAATTTATTTTGCATTTCTGAAATTTCATCTGAAATATCTTCATTATCTCTCGGATATACCAAAAGTGTGCAAAGCTTCATAAGCTCATGCGGCTTGTACCATTTCGGCAAATCACGAAGCGAATCGCCGCCTATGATAAAATACAGCTCGCACTCGGACATTTTTTCATGCAAATGCTTCATGGTATTTACAGAATATGAGTATTCCGTAAGATTTACCTCATAATCATCAGCCACAAATTTCTCTTTGCCCTCAAGCGCAATTTTGAGCATTTCATGTCTGATTTTTGCATCAGGCATATCAATATTACGTTTATGCGGCGGATTTCCGCTTGTCATAAAAATAACCTCATCAAGTTCGTACTGTTCCATTGCACACTGCGCAAGCGCAAGATGTGCGTTATGAACCGGATTAAACGTTCCGCCCATTATACCTGTTTTTTTCATTTTTTTGAAGCCTTTGGCAGTTCAATCTTTCTTTTCTTTACATCAGATGCCTGACGGTAAAGCACGAATTTGTTCCCGATTGCCTGTACCGGCTCAGCACCCAACTCTGCCGCAACTTCGTTGCATGTAGGTTTTGTATCAAGCAGTGCGCTTTCAAGAATATGAACCTTAAGCATTTCACGTTTTTCGAGTGCTTCATCAAGACCCTTTAACAATGCGTCATTAACGCCGTCCTTACCAATCTGAAATATGGGGTCCATGTCATGTGCAAGCTTTCTTAAATATGCTCTTTGTTTGCTTGTTATCATATTTATTCCTCTTTAAATAAAATGTTATTATCCGTATAATTATATCATTTTACAACGTATGTGTCAACACGAAAATACATGACAAATAAAAAGTTTTTGTAAATTGTAATTTGACGGCTGGTTAAATTTCCGCATCTTACTACTTATCGCTCGGGGCAGTATACTCGTACAGCTCCCTCGCTGCAAAGCAGCAATCTGCGAAAATTTTCCTCAGCCGTGCAATTGGGATATTCAAATTGTAATTTATCGGTGAGATTATCACAGACGCAAACAATTGAGCGGAAGGCCCCTTTGTGTAAAGGGGGCTGGCGCCGAAGGCGACTGGGGGATTGTAAAATCAGCATTATTGTTAATTATATAC
>JAXJRQ010000162.1:0-13453 GCA_036310525.1 Clostridia bacterium | reverse complement strand
TAATTACTCCTCCTCAAAAATAAAAATATCTTCAATTTTCATACCAAAATACTGTGAGATTTTATGAGCCAGTTGCAATGAAGCATTATATTTTCCGTTTTCCAATGATATGATTGTCTGACGTGTTACACCCACTGCGCCTGCTAAATCATCTTGTGTCACTTTATTAACCTTTCGTAATTCTCTTATTCTGTTATTCAAACAATCACCTCCATAAATAGTAAAGTATACTTTACATTTTTAATTGTACCATATGTTTTTAGAAATGTCAAGCACATTTTACATTTTTGCAAAAAAAGAAAGATGCAACCAAAGTTACACCTTTGCATTCTTTCTTGTACACCAGGATTTTTTGTTACATTCAGGGCAGTTAAGGTGTCTGGCAGTTAGCGTATGCACACCCAAAATATATGCCTTAAATGTAGGCTTAAAAGTGTGTCCGCACTTTCTGCATTCATAAACGCCTGTTTCGTAGTCAACCTTCGCAGCATAGGAAATCGCAATCAAAACTAAAACCACCGAACCCGATATAAGAACGACCGCAGTCGTAGGATTTATGATTTTTTCTTCCGCAAGAATTGTGCTTACAACAAGCAAAGCGATGCTTAAAACTACACCGATAACAGATAATATTATGTTACCTTTATTTTTCATTTACATATTCTCCTTCATTTATAACTTCTATGTAAAAACTGACCGGTCTGAATCCGTCATTACAGGAAATCATAGCCGACTTTTTGTTTTTCATCCAGCCATCATAGAAATTTCCGCCACCATTTGAAAGCTCTTTCACAAAGTATTCCATACTTTCCCAAGCAGAATCACACATATTTTCAGGCTTTTCGCCACCAAAGGAAATAAACTCCTGACCGAGCCTCATATCGCAGAATGCTATTTTAGTTTTTGACATGGAAAGGACACCTTTCTTCTATACATTGATTATTCATATGCGAACGGGAGCAAACGATTTTATCAAGTTCCATATGTATGCCAAGGTTTTCAGCAGTAAACTTGACCGCCTCACGAATTGCTATGTAAGAATCTCTTTTACAGCAACGAGGACCGCCGTTTTTACCAATTGCGGCTAGAGCTTGACCTGTCATTTGATTTGAAAGTCCCCAAGCTTCTTTTGCAAGCGGTGTGGACTTTGTTATAATCGACATATACATACCTATGCTGATACCTGCACCGCATGCACCCCAAAATCCACAGACTCCGCCCGGTACCTGTTTTCCTCTTGAATATATTTCTGAAAGTGCAGACGATAACTCAATCTCTCCGCCTGAATTTTTGTATGCAGTAAGAAGAGATGCCCCCACCATAACATGATGCTCGGGACCGTGCATATGGCAAAAGTCCATTGACATCATTTTCTCCAAAATCTCAATAGGATTTCGGGAATTTTCATTTAAGCACAAAGCTATAATTTCGTCCATTCCGTTTGTGTGACAATCACTGCAGACATAGTGCCCATTTACGCATCTTGTTTTGCTGTTTTCTTTTTTGTGGCAAATCACACATTCCATCATTGTATCCGTTTCCAAATACTCAAGCGATGCTTTGCAAATTAAACATTCTTCACTCATTTTTCCACCTCATACGGCCAGTCGATGATACCGCCAAATTCTTTTACATTGGTGTAACCAAGTTTTGCAAGACTTTCTGCTGCAATTTTGCTACGTCTGCCTGACCTGCAGTATACTAAAATCAACTTGTCCTTATCGGGTATCATTTCTTCTGCCTTGTTTTCAATTTCTGTGTATGGAATCAAGATTGCATTTGGAATGTGTCCCCCGTCAAATTCATCCTGTTCTCTTGTATCTAAAATAATATGCTCTTCGCCACTATCCATTATCTTTTTGGCTTCCTCCGCCGTAATTTGTTCGTACATTGCTTTTTCTCCTTTTTCTGCGACGATTATTGATGTCGGTCCGTCTGCACCGCCTATAATTCCTATACTGCTATCATTTCCGCAAGCTGTTAGCAGTATACAAATTGAAATTGTTATGATACCTAATATTTTCTTCATATAGCATCCCTCCAAATTCAAGTTTTTACATCATTTCTTCGGCTCATAAAGTCCTACTGTTTCTTTATTTCTATACTCGTGCTTTTCGTAATAGCCGATGAGTGTCCCGTCGTCATCACGAAGAGCGACCATATAAACATCCTTGTTTTCTTCGTCATTGCGGTAGGTATATATGATGTTGTTGTCCTTGCTTTCCTTAAACCAAGCAACCACTTTGTTAATCTGCTCATTTGCTTTTGGAGGATGACAGTCTTTAATGCTCCTATCCGTCAAATCTTTGTGATAGCGCTTTATGGCTGACGGATTCATATATACAATTATATCATCCATATCACATACAACGACAGGGGCAAAGTCTTGGTCAAGTATGCTTTTGAAAAGTTTATATAATTTCATTTTTTATCCTCGCTTATTTCATATCATGTTTTAATAATTATACTATATATTCGTCAAAATTTCAATATTACCTTATAAAACTACGTCTAACATTTTTCTATCTGAAATTGTCAGAAAAGATGGCAAAAGTGGCAATATCAAATTTCATGCGGTTTTTATTGATATCTGATTTCCTATAATTTCTGCTTATTGGTTTTAACATACAGCTCTTTGACTCCCTCGATAAGAGGTAGGTCCGAAAAAGAAATCTATACATGTACACAATCCACAATATATTACACAAAGATTATATTCTTTAAAATTTAACTACTTTTTTACGAATATTATATTAAATCAATTGCAAATGCCGCATAATAACTGTATAATATTAAACTGTATAAGTGTATTTGACAAAATACGTCAAGATATTTGAATATATTCGGAGGAAATCAAATGAAAAAATTACTTTCTATATTGCTTTCGGCATTTCTTCTCGCAGCACCGCTTACCTGTTTTGCAGAACCTGACAGCGAAGCTGAAAATGCAAGTCCGTCTGATATTATAATGGAAAATGCGGATTTGGAGGAGCCTGATGTTGATAAGGCAGAAGCAGCACTTCTTATGGATTTGAAAACCGGACGTCTGCTTTTCGGTAAAAACGTAGAACGAAAGCTTTTTCCGGCAAGTACCACAAAAATTATGACCGGTATTCTGGCACTTGAGATGGGCAACATGGAGGATGTAGTCACTGCCACATATGAGGCTATCAAGGATATCACACTTGAAGACTCGCACATGGGAATACTTATCGGCGAAGAGCTTACATTTGAGCAGCTGCTTTACGGTATGATGGTTTACAGCGCAAATGATGCGGCAAACGTTATTGCAATACACCTTGCAGGTTCAATGGACGCTTTTGTTGAAAAAATGAACGCAAAGGCTGTTGAGCTTGGAATGAAAAACACTCATTTCAAAAATGCATGCGGTATGCACAACGACGAACACTACACCACCGCCGAAGACCTTGCAATCCTTGCAAAATATTGTATGCAGAACGAAAAGTTCAGAGAAATTGTAAAGACAGCAACTTACAAAATTGCACCGACAAACAAATACGCCAAAGAGAGAATACTACCCAACACTAATCTGTTTTTAGGTACATCTCGTTCGAGACAGCATTACTATGCACCGTGTACAGGTATTAAAACGGGTCATACAAGCAAAGCAGGATACTGTCTTGTAAGTTCAGCTGAATATAAGGATATTTCACTTCTTGCAGTTGTTTTAAACTGTGACAATGTAGATACAGGCTCAGGCGCATACTCCTACACAAATTCAAAGAGATTGTTTGAATTTGGTTTTAACAACTATTCATCACAAAAAATCGCTTCACCCGGAGATGTGATTTCAGACTCAAAGGTATATGAAGCAAAAGACAACACAAGAGTTGCACTTACAGTTTCAGAGGATATATTTGCTCTTATTCCCAAAAACACTGACACCGAAAACGGAATTACTCAGGATGTGGAAATGCCCGAAGAATTACAGGCACCTATTGCAAAGGGAACTGTTTTAGGTAAGGTTACCTATTCAATAAACGGCGTACAGCTTGCAAGTGCGGATTTAGTTGCCGCAAATGAAGTAAAGCAGGACAAGATATTGTTTATTATTCATACTATATTAAACGTCCTCACAAGCCCGTTCTTCTTTATTCCGGCAATTCTGATTATCATAATTGCTATTATATCAAGGAACCAGAAGAGAAAACGTGAAAGAAAAAAGAAGCTTAATCAACTAAAAAAGAACCGTCAGCGTGCATCAGGTGAAGTTCCGCTTTACCGCACTCCCGACAGAAATGCCGCAAGAACCGAAATAAGACGTTCGGAATCACAAGGTTCGAATTCCAGATATAAAAAATAATAAAAGGAGCCTATGGCTCCTTTTATTATTGTCTTATAAACATCTGTGTCCAATAGTTTCCGCTTTTTACATACCCTACCCCGATTTTGTTGTATGTCGAATTTAAAATATTCGCACGATGCCCTGATGAATTCATCCACGCATTTACAACAGCTTGCGGTGTTGATTGTCCCTTGGCTATATTTTCAGCCGCACTTCTGTAGGTTATACCGAAATTTTTCATCATTTCAAACGGTGTTCCATATGCAGGACTTGTATGCGAAAAATATTTATTATCCTTCATATCCTGTGACTTATAGCGTGCCACTCGGCTTAATTCCCAATCTTCCTTAAGTGCATTAAGACCGTTTTTTACTCTTATCTCATTAACAAGCCTTATAACCTCACTCTCGTATTCAGACACCTGATCGTCCTTTGAGGGAATTGTTATAATCTGTCCGGGATAAATCAGCTCAGGATTTGAAATATGCGGATTTGCATCTACTATTTCGCTTAGTCCCACCTGATATTTAACCGCAATTTTCCACATGCTGTCTCCCGAAACTACCGTATGCTTAACCGATGCGGCATTCGCAGAAACAGGAATTAAAGATAAAATACTTAGTGTTGTACATATTAAAAGCTTTTTCATTTCATTAGTCCTTTCTGAATTAAAAAGCTTCTCCCCTGCCACAACACCCCTTACATAATAACATATACGTTGTTACAAATCAAATGTAAGTTATGGAAGTATATTGTTCTATCAGCGGTTAAAAACATAATCCACTTCTTCTTTTGTTAGCATAATATCACTACCACCAAGCGCTTCTTTAAGATGCGGAATGTTTTTGCTTCCGATTATCGGTAGTGTTGCAAAATCATAATTATTTGTCAGTGCCGCAATGACCGCATTACCTATTGTACAGTTATGTTCCTTGCTAATTTCAACAAGATTATCATAACGCTTTAAAGTCTCGTTATTAAGATAACGGTCACGTGCTTTTACCGACAGTGCATCTTCACCACCATTGTGATACTTCTGGAAAAATCCCTTTGCCTGCGCCGCAAACGCAAATACCGTCATATCATGATTTTTAAAATATTCATACTCATTATCATTCATTAAAACCAAATCGGGTTCATTTTTTTCTACATTTGGTTTTGCAACGCTATATTGAATCTGACTCGCAAACAATTTAGGACATCCTGCTTTTTCGGCATATCTGTTAGCTGCATCAATTCTTTCATAGGTCCAGTTTGATACACCTATATACCTCACTTTTCCCTGATTGATTGCTTTTGTCAGTATATCCATAATTTCTTCAACACTGACCTCTTCTGCATCTCTGTGAAGCCAGTAAATATCAATATAATCTGTATTTAAACGTCTCAGACTTCCATCTAAATCCTCAAAAATATCCTTTTGAGACAGTCGGTGAGGGGTATTAAAAATATAAAATCCACCTTTTGTAGAAATGACTGTATTATTTCTGCATTTTCTTTCCTTCATCCATTTTCCTATAAGCTTTTCACTTGCATGCACCCCGTTTTCCGCCCAATGTGCATAACATTCTGCGGTGTCAAGGATATTGCCGCCTGCTTCTGTATAAAAATCCAAAAGCTCATACGAAAGTTTCTCATCAACAATCGAGCCAAGCGAATCAGTTCCCATAACTATATTGCTTACCGATAAATCAGTATTCTTTAAATTTATTTTTTTCATCGTCTACTCCTTAATTCCATATTTTATATAATTTTATCACATGTCCACTATTTTGTAAATCCTTAATCACAGGTCTGCTACACAAAATATCCGCTATCACCAACATTTCCGATTTTGCATATAGTATAATGGAGGTGATAAATATGACTAACTTCTTCTGCGGCTGTAGAAACAGCTGTGTGGCTCTTGCTGTGTTTGCGAGCCTTATTGTAGGTATTATCACTGCTGTACTGAGATTTACAGCAGTGATAACGCTGACGCCTGCTTTCCTGTGGGTTTTGTTCGGAATTGCTGTTGTTTATCTTACAATACTGCTGATTACTTCACGCACATGAAGACATTCAGATAATTATTGTTGTCCTGACTTATCTGCAATACTTGCAGGTATACTCGGTACTATTCTTACTTCGGTAATTCTTCTGGGTGTTACCTTTGTTGCCACAAGTATACTTGGTACACTCATTACAGGAGCTCTTTTGTTCTTCTTCTCGCTGACGGTTACTTCTGCGGCATGTCTTACAAGCTGCAAGGCCGGATGTAATAATGAAGATTAATTAAATGCAAAAAAGTCATTTGCGAAATTTTCGCAAATGACTTTTCATTTATTATCTTATTTAACCATTGAAGCAACTTCAGCAGCAAAGTCGTCAGTCTTCTTTTCAAGACCTTCGCCCTTTTCAAAACGTGTGTATTCAACAATTTTGATACTTCCGCCAAGTTCCTTTTCAGTCTGCTGGATATACTTTGTAACTGAAAGGTCGCCGTCTTTGATGTATTCCTGTTCAACAAGACATACTTCCTTGAAGAACTTATTGATACGACCAACAATCATTTTTTCGATGATATTTTCGGGCTTACCTTCGTTTCTTGCCTGAGCTGAAAGAATTTCTCTTTCATGTTCTACTCTGTCAGCAGGAACAGCGTCACGGTCAAGATATTCAGCACCTGCAGCAGCAATCTGCATTGCAATATTCTTTGCAAATTCAGCAAATCCGGGCTTATCAGCGCAATCTGTTTCAAAGTTAACCAAAACACCTATTCTTCCGCCGCCATGGATATATGAAGCAACTGTTCCCTCGTAACGAGCGAAACGTCTGATGTTCATGTTTTCACCGATTTTTGCAATCTTTTCTGTCAAAGCTTCACCAACTGACTGGCTGCCGCCTGAAATTGTCATTTCCTTCAACGCATCAACGTCAGCAGGATTCTGTTCAGCAACTGTCTTTGCTACATCTGTAACAAATTCAACAAACTGTTCGTTCTTTGCAACGAAGTCTGTTTCTGCATTAACTTCAACAACTACACCAACATTACCGTTAACGTAGTCAAGTACAATACCTTCTGAAGCAATACGTCCTGACTTCTTAACAGCCTTTGCCATACCCTTTTCTCTGAGTATGTCAACAGCTTTTTCTTTATCACCATCAGCTTCGGCAAGAGCTTTCTTACAATCCATCATACCGCAGCCTGTCATTTCTCTTAGTTCTTTAACGTCAGCAGCTGTAAATGCCATCTTCATTACCTCCTGTATATTTGAAAAATTATTCTTCTACTGTTTCTTCTGTTTCTTCAACGTCAGCATCAGCAGCTTCTACAGCAGCTGCAAGTGCATCCTCACCCTGTCTGCCTTCGATAATAGCATTTGACATTGTTGAAGCAATCAATTTAACGGCTCTGATAGCGTCATCATTACCGGGGATTACATAATCAACTTCATCAGGGTCACAGTTTGTATCAACGATAGCTACAACAGGAATACCAAGCTTCTTAGCTTCTGCAATAGCAATCTTTTCTTTTCTGGGGTCTACTACAAACATAGCGCCCGGAAGCTTCTTCATTTCCTTAATACCGCCAAGGTACTTTTCAAGCTTGTCTCTCTGAGCCTTAAGCTTAATAACTTCTTTCTTGGGAAGAAGCTCGAATGTGCCTTCTTCTTCCATCTTGTTGATCTGAGCAAGTCTTTCAATTCTCTTCTGAATTGTCTTGAAGTTTGTAAGCATTCCGCCCAACCATCTTGCATTTACGTAGTACATGCCAACTCTTTCAGCCTCTTCCTTGATTGAGTCCTGAGCCTGCTTCTTTGTACCTACGAAAAGTACATCTTCGCCCTGTGCAGCGATGTCTCTTACGAAATAGTATGCTTCCTCAACCTTCTTAACTGTCTTCTGAAGGTCGATGATATAGATACCGTTTCTTTCTGTGAAGATGTATTCAGCCATTTTAGGGTTCCATCTTCTTGTCTGGTGTCCGAAATGAACACCTGCTTCTAAAAGCTGTTTCATTGAAATTACATTTGACATTTGTCTTTCCTCCTTGTTTTTAAAAAACCTCCATCTTCCTCACCTTTACGAATCACCGTCACCGGCAACAATCCGTAAATCAAAAGATGTGTGTATTTTTCATACCGAATTATTTTACCACATTCTTTCTTGAATGTCAATAGTTTTTCTCATATTTTTTGATAATATTTACATCAAAAACAAAAAATCCGGACTTGAAATCCGGATTTTTGTTTTGTTATATTATTTGAAGTAATCTACACCTGCTTCAAACAGCTTCTGATCCTTTTCGCCCGGAACATTGTTTACAATGTTTCCACCCATTCTTTCGCTATGTCCCATCTTACCCAGAACACGTCCGTCAGGACTTGTTATACCTTCAATTGAACATACCGAACCATTGGGATTCCAGTCAATATCATAGGTAGCCTGTCCGTCAAGATTTACATACTGAGTAGCAATCTGACCGTTCATTTCAAGCTGCTTAACAACCTCTGGCGAAGCAACGAAACGTCCTTCACCGTGTGAAACAGCAATCGTATGAATATCGCCCGTATTCACATTCGCAAACCACGGACTCTTATTAGAAGCAATTCTCGTATAAGTCATCTTGGATATATGTCTGCCAAGTGTATTAAATGTAAGTGTCGGTGACTGAGCATCAAGATCACGGATTTCACCATAAGGCACAAGACCAAGCTTTATAAGCGCCTGGAAACCGTTACAGATACCGAGCATCAGACCGTCACGGTTATTGAGCATGTTCATAACCGCTTCTTTTACAAGCGGATTTCTGAAAGCTGTTGCAATAAACTTACCACTGCCTTCTGGTTCGTCACCGCCCGAGAAGCCACCGGGAAGCATTACAATCTGTGCATTGTCAATACGCTTTTTCATTTCAGCCATTGAATATGTTACATCTTCACCTGTAAGGTTTCTGATTACAAATACATCCGCAACACCGCCGGCACGTTCAAACGCACGTGCTGTATCGTATTCGCAGTTTGTACCGGGGAATACCGGAATAAATATTCTTGGCTTTGCAAACTTTTCGTTTGCTACAGTTATATTTCTCTTATCATAACTGTATGTCTTGGGTTCTTCAGTGAATTTGCCCGCTTTTGTCGGGAACACCTTTTCAAGCGGTTTCTGCCATGCTTCACAAGCCTCGGCAAGGTCGATTGATACACCTGCAAGGTCAATTGAAGCTTTATCCTGAGTATAACCTACAGTATAAGCACCGCAAACCTCTGTATCTTTTTCAACTTCAAGCACAATTGAACCAAACGGTGCATAGAACAGCATATCATTAGTGATACTGTCTTCAACCGAAATACCAATCATATTACCGAATGCCATCTTAGAAAGGACTTCACAAAGACCAAATCCCTTTACAACGCATGAAGAAAGCACTTTTCCTTCTGCAATAAGAGCATTCACCTGATCATACATTTTGCGCAGTTCGTCAAATACCGGTAAATCGTTATCATCCTGTTTAACTGTAAGCATCACAAGCTTTGTGCCGCTTTTCTTTATTTCCTGAGAAATAACCTTATCAGCCTTTACGGGAGCAACCGCAAATGATGTAAGTGTAGGAGGAACGTCCAGCTCATTGAATGAACCACTCATTGAGTCCTTACCGCCTATTGATGCTATTCCTAACTCAAGCTGAGTCATATATGCACCAAGAAGTGCCACAAACGGTTTACCCCATCTCTTAGGATCCGCACCGAGTCTTTCAAAGTATTCCTGGAATGTAAGATAGATTTTCTTGTAGTCAGCACCTAGAGCAACTGCCTTTGAAACTGATTCGATAATTGCATAAACAGCACCATGATACGGACTCCATGATGAAAGCATCGGATTATATCCAAAAGTCATAACCGTTGCGGTATTTGTTTCGCCTTCAAGTACGGGAACCTTTGCCGCCATACCGTCTGACGGTGTAAGCTGATATTTACCACCAAACGGCATAAGAACTGTACCTGCACCGATTGTTGAGTCGAACTTTTCACAAAGACCCTTCTGCGAGCATACGTTAAGGTCCGAAAGCACATTCATCCACTTTGCTTTTACGTCAGTAACTACTTCCCTGTTGAAGAAACGTTTATTTGCATCCGGAAGCACTACTTCAATGTCTGTATTCTTAACTGCGCCGTTTGTATTAAGGAAATCTCTTGAAATATCACAAATCGTTTTGCCTCTCCATTTCATAACAAGTCTGTTCTTGTCAGTAACCTCAGCAACAACGGTTGCTTCAAGATTTTCTTCATTTGCATATTCAATAAATTTATCAACATCAATTGCTCTTACAACAACAGCCATTCTTTCCTGTGATTCTGAAATTGCAAGTTCTGTACCATCAAGACCTTCATACTTCTTGGGTACCATATCAAGATTGATTTCAAGACCGTCAGCCAGTTCACCGATTGCAACCGAAACGCCGCCTGCACCAAAGTCATTACAACGCTTAATCATAGTTGTAACCTTGTTATCTCTGAACAAACGCTGAAGCTTTCTTTCGATAGGCGGATTACCTTTCTGAACCTCACTGCCGCATGTTACAACACTTTCGTCGTTATGCGCCTTTGAAGAGCCTGTAGCACCGCCGATACCGTCACGACCTGTTCTTCCGCCAAGAAGCACAATCACATCGCCCTTTGACGGAACTTCTCTTACAACGTTCTTCTTGGGAGCAGCACCTATAACAGCACCTATTTCCATTCTCTTCGCAACATAGCCTTCATGATAAATTTCCTGAACCTGACCTGTTGCAAGACCAATCTGATTACCGTATGAGCTGTAGCCTGATGAAGCTTTCTTGGTAATCTGTCTTTGCATAAGCTTACCATGCAAGGTTTCCTTAAGAGACTTTCTCGGGTCTCCCGCACCTGTCACACGCATAGCCTGATATACATATGAACGACCTGATAACGGGTCACGGATTGCACCGCCAAGACAAGTTGCAGCACCGCCGAACGGTTCAATTTCTGTCGGATGGTTATGTGTTTCATTCTTGAACATTATAAGCCACGGCTCATCTTTTCCGTCAATATCAACATCAACAACAATCGAACATGCATTAATTTCTTCCGACTCATCAATTTCCTTAAGAAGTCCTTTTTTCTTAAGCTGTTTTACGATAATTGTTGCCATATTCATCAGGCACATATCTCTGTCGGGAGCATATAAATCAGCCTTTGCCTTTTTGTATTCTTCGTATGAAGCGGCAATCACGTCGGCATATTTACCATCATTAATCTTTACGTCATTAATCTTTGTTGAGAAAGTTGTGTGACGGCAATGGTCTGACCAGTAAGTATCAATCATCCGAAGCTCTGTCACTGTCGGATTTCTGTGCTCGGTATTCTTGAAATACTCACGGCAGAATTTCAAATCGTCAACATCCATTGCAAATCCCATTTCGTCAAGGAATGCCTGAATGTCCTTTTCTTCCATATCAATAAATCCGTCAACAGTTTTTACGTCTTCAGGATATGTAATTTCCATATCAAGTGTCTGCGGCTTTTCAAGTGATGCTTCTCTTGCTTCCACAGGGTTTATAACGTACGCTTTTGCTGCGGCAACTTCTTCATCGCTTATATCACCCACAAGCACATAAACCTTTGCACTGCGTACTTTGGGACGCTCTTTCTGTGTAAGGATTGAAATACACTCCTCCGCTGAAGCTGCACGCTGGTCAAACTGTCCCGGCAAAAATTCAACAGCAAAAACCTTACCCTCCGTAATTTCGACAGCTTCATCATAGGCATTGTCTACCGGCGGTTCAGAGAATATGAGGTTTCTTGCGCTTGCATATTCTTCGTCGCTTATTCCCTCAACATCGTATCTGTTGATAATTCTCACCTTTGTAAGACCTGACATTGACAGATTTTCTCTCAAATCTTCAAGAACATCTTTTGCTTCAATATCAAAGCCTTCCTTTTTTTCAACATAAATTCTTCTTACGTTTGCCATTTTTTACCCTCCGTTATATATTTAATCCTTCAAGTTTTCCAATACCATCAACAAAATCCACTACAGCAATTCTTCCGTTATCAGGCTCAAATATACCGCTCTGCTCAGGTGAAAGTCCCA
This sequence comes from Clostridia bacterium, assembly GCA_036310525.1. Lineage (GTDB taxonomy): Bacteria > Bacillota > Clostridia > UBA1381 > UBA1381 > UBA4716. The sequence continues at coordinate 1,050 of JAXJRQ010000162.1, read as the reverse complement.
GAAGATGCGCAAGTATTGTTCTTGCAATCGCTTTGTGAGTCACTATAAGAATATTATCTTCTTTATGTGCGTTGATTATTTTATCCATAGCCTCTCCTGCACGCTTCTGCAAATCCTCTATACTTTCACCTTCCGGTGGTCTGTAGAAAATTCTGTCCGACATCCATTTTTTATACTCGTCCGGAAATTTTTCTTTAATTTCGTCAAAATTCATATCGTCCATAATTCCGAAATCACGTTCAATAAGACCGTAATTCATCACAAGCTTTATATCTTTTCTGATATTAACCGTCGGCATAATGGTATTTACTGCACGTGACAGCGGACTTGTATACACAATATCAAAACTGACATCACGCAATTTTTCCGCAAGCATTCTCGCCTGCTCCTCACCCGTGCTGTTTAATGCTACATCTTTATGCCCGATACACGCACACCGCAGATTTGAGTCTGTCTGTCCGTGCCGGACAATATAAATTTTAGGCATCCTGGATTTTCCTTTCCGTTTTTAAACAAATATATGAACATTATATCACAATTTATTTCATTTATCAACAGAAAAAGATTATTTTATCCTTGTTTTTTCTGATTTTATAAAATTTATTTTTCTAACCGAAAAAAATATTATTTTTTTCAAAAAAAGTATTGACAAATCAAAAAAACTGTGCTATTATATTTAAGTCCTAAAGGTTAATAGATATGCGGGAGTGGCTCAGTGGTAGAGCGTCACCTTGCCAAGGTGAACGTCGCGAGTTCGAATCTCGTCTTCCGCTCCAAAAAACACACACTCATTGAGTGTGTGTTTTTGCATTTGCATTATACGTTTATTTTATATAGTATAAAATAATTTCATCAAAAAATATGTTGTAAATTTATTTCAGATGATGTATAATAACTGATGAGGAGGTGTTTTTCATGGCTAAAGTAACAAAAGACACTATTATTCTTGATGTCCTTATGATGGACAAGGGTACTGCACCGTTCTTCCTTGAAATCGGTATGCACTGCCTTGGTTGTCCTTCTGCAAGCGGTGAATCAATCGCAGAAGCT
>JAXJRQ010000161.1:0-10582 GCA_036310525.1 Clostridia bacterium | reverse complement strand
GTTTCACAGATGGTCGGACAGAAAGAAAATCCGTCTAACTTCCTGCTCATGCATGCTATGGGCCCGAACGTTGCAGGTGTTATCGGTTCAGCCGTTGCGGCAGGTGTGTTCCTGTCAATGTTCAACGGACTATAATTTTTGAAATAAAAGGAGTGAATATAAATGGCAAAGGGAAGTAATGCTGTAAAGATTACGGAAACAGTCCTTCGTGACGCACACCAGTCTCTTATAGCTACAAGAATGACTACAGAAGAAATTCTTCCTGTTGTTGAAAAAATGGATCAGATTGGCTACCATTCACTTGAAGCATGGGGCGGTGCAACATTTGACTCATGTCTGAGATTTTTGCACGAAGATCCGTGGGAGAGATTAAGGAAAATCAAGGATAAAGCAAAAAATACACCTCTGCAGATGCTTTTCAGAGGTCAGAATATCCTTGGATACAGACATTATGCAGATGATATTGTTGAATATTTCGTGCAGAAGTCAATTGCGAACGGTATCGATATTTTGAGAATTTTTGACGCTCTTAACGACGTAAGAAACCTCAAGTGTGCTATTGATGCATGTAAAAAAGAAGGCGGTCACTGTCAGGCAGCTCTGTCGTATACAATAGGCGGTCCGCACACAACAGAATCATTCGTAAAGCTTGGTAAACAGCTTGAAGAAATGGGTGCAGATTCAATCTGTATCAAGGACATGGCAGGTCTGCTTCTTCCTTATACAGCATATGACCTTGTAAAGGCTTTGAAGGAAACAGTTAAAATTCCTATTCAGCTTCATACACACTATACAAGCGGTGAAGCTTCAATGGTTTACTTAAAGGCTATCGAAGCAGGTGTTGACGTAATCGACTGTGCTATGTCACCTCTTGCAATGGGTACATCACAGCCACCTACAGAGCCTATCGTTGCAGCTTTGCAGGGTACTCAGTATGATACAGGCTATGACCTTGATAAGCTTATAGAAATCAGTGATTACTTTAAGCCGCTCCGTGAAAAATATCTCGAAAGCGGATTGATGAATACAAAGGTAATGGGCGTTGATGCTAATACATTGAAGTATCAGGTTCCCGGCGGTATGCTTTCAAACCTTGTTTCACAGCTTAAGCAGCAGAATGCTGAGGATAAGTATGAAGCAGTTCTTGAAGAAGTACCAAGAGTACGTGAGGATATGGGATTCCCGCCGCTTGTTACACCTTCATCACAGATAGTAGGTACTCAGGCAGTGCTTAACGTTCTTATGGGCGAAAGATACAAGATGATTACCAAGGAAACAAAGGGTATCGTTAAGGGTGAATACGGTACAACTCCCGTACCCATCAAAGAGGAAATCGTTAAGAAGATTATCGGCGACGAAAAGCAGATTACATGCCGTCCCGCTGACCTCTTAAAGCCCGAGCTTGACAACATGAGAAAAGAATGTGCTGAATGGATGAGACAGGAAGAGGACGTGCTTTCATATGCACTCTTCGGCCAGATTGCCGTTGATTTCTTCAAGTACAGAGAAGCTCAGCTTGATAAGGTTGACCATACTCTTTTAGACAGCGAAAATAAAGTATATCCTGTTTAATTAATATTGCACACAAGCCACTCCGCTATATAGCGGTGTGGTTGTGTGCTTTTTGTTCAGATATTTAATAAAAGGAGGACTACTTATGAAAATAGGTTTTATCGGCAGCGGTAATATGTGCGGTGCAATTGTGGACGGCATGATAAAAGGTGGATATGCGCCTAAGGATATAACCGTTTCGGATGTGAGTGAATTACAGCTTGAGGGATTTATGGAGAAATACGACGTTGTGACTACAACGGACAATGCATCAGCTGCGGCTGATTCGGAGATTGTGTTTCTTTGTGTAAAGCCTAATGTTATTTACAAGGTAATTGACGAAATCAAGGATGCAGTATCGGAAGATAAGGTTGTTGTGTCAATTGCGGCCGGTCAGTCACTTGAAAAGCTTGAGGCGGCATTCGGGAAGAGTGTAAAGCTTGTACGACTTATGCCTAATACTCCGGCTTTGGTGGGAGAGGGGATGACGGCTGTGTGCAAAAATGCAAATGTATCCGATGATGAGCTTAACAGAGTAAAACAAATCACGGACAGCTTCGGTAAATCCGAGGTTGTGGATGAAAAACTTATGGATGCTGTTACGGCTGTCAGCGGTTCATCGCCGGCATATGTGTTTATGTTTATTGAAGCAATGGCAGATGCGGCTGTACTTGGCGGTATGCCGAGAAAACAGGCGTATACCTTTGCCGCACAGGCGGTAATGGGCAGTGCGAAAATGGTTCTTGAGTCGGGAAAGTGTCCGTCAGAGCTTAAGGATATGGTCTGCTCACCGGCAGGCACTACAATTGAAGCTGTTGCCGTTCTTGAAGAAATGGGTATGAGAAGCAGCGTCATTGAAGCAATGCGTGCTTGTATGGAAAAATCACAGAATATGTAAGTAAAAAGAAAACCGTAAAACGGTTTTCTTTTTACTTACAGGTGAATAATTAGTATGTAACCCTTGACAGTCGGAGAGTAGTTTGATATAATGAAAATGTTATATGCGTTATATAACAATGTAATACGGTAATATAGTAGGAGGAAGAAAAAATGAAAAAACACGGAAATCTTATGTCTGTAAGAAAGGACATAAGAGTATTGGACGCAACTTTAAGAGACGGAGGACTGGTAAATAATTTCGGATTCAGTGATGAATTTGTAAAGGCGCTTTACAATGCAAACGTAAAAGCCGGCGTGGATTACATGGAATTCGGATACAAGGCATCAAAGGAGTTGTTTGATCCTCAGAAATTCGGAAAGTGGAAGTTCTGCGACGAAGATGATTTAAGAAAAATTGTCGGAGAAAATGACACACATACAAAGATTGCGGTTATGGCAGATGTCGGAAGAACGGATTTCCGTCATGACATTGTTGATAAGAGCGAAAGCGTAATTGATATGGTCAGAGTGGCTACATACATCAATACGATTCCTGCCGCAATGGAAATTATTGAGTACTGTAAGGAACGTGGTTATGAAACAACATGTAATATCATGGCTGTTTCGACTGCTGCTGAAAAAGATGTAGATCAGGCTCTTGATTACCTCGGTGAGTGCGGTGTTGATGTTGTATACATTGTTGACAGCTACGGTTCATACTATCCTGAACAGATGCGTGAGCTGAGTGAACGTTACCTTGAAAAAATGGATAAGCATGGATACAGAATCGGTATACATGCACACAACAACCAACAGCTTGCATTTGCAAATACTATCGAAGCAGTTGCTTCGGGCGTAAGCTATCTTGATGCAACAATGAACGGTATTGGCAGAGGTGCGGGAAACTGTAATATGGAAAGTCTTCTGGGATTTTTGAAAAATCCTAAATACAATCTTATCCCGGCACTGGATTTTATTGAAAAACAGATGCTTCCTTTGAAAAAGGAAGGTGTTGTATGGGGATATGATATTCCATACCAGATTACAGGTCTTTTAAATCTTCATCCGAAGAGTGCGATTGACGCTATTAAAAATAATGATACAGATTATGTGGATTTCTACACTAATCTTTGGGACAGAGAATGCTAAATACACAAATCTCCGGAACGGGTTTTCGTTTCGGAGATTTTTATGTTTGAAAAATCTCCTGCAAGCATATACGGTATGTCGCTTTGTATATATGTAATTATGTGTAGCGTGCAGCGTGGATGCTCTTTAAGTATAGTGCGTACATCATATTCTGTATCATTTTCGTTTACAGCTTCATAAACTATGTATTCGTTAAAATTTATCCGTTTTTTTGTCAGGCTGTAAATGCCGTATATCGCAAAGAGCGAATATAAACAAATAAGTACAATAAACATAAAAATTCCTCCTTTCAATGTTGTATAATATGCCGTAAATATATGATTTGTGAGGAATTATATACATTAAGTTCCTGCTTTATGATTGACACAAAATATATGTTCTGATATAATGTTTTAAGTGAAATTATTTGAAAGAAGGCGATTATATGAAAATATATAATTCACATGAACACATATTAAACCTTACTCAAAACTGCACACCAAAGCTCCGCTTTAACGAAGGTGAGGATTTGGGTGAATGGCAGAAAAAAGCACGGGCAAAGCTTAGTGAGCTTTTGCGTTTGCCTGAGGAAAAATGCGAGGATTTGTTTGAAATTACATCAGAAAATGACTGTGGCGACTATATAAGCATTGACTTTGAGTACCAGAGCGAAGAGAATTATTTTGTACCGTGTACAATGCTTGTGCCTAAAAACGTTAAAAAACCGATGACAACCGCAATTTGTCTGCAGGGACATTCAACAGGTAAGCACATTTCACTCGGCATACCGAAGTTTGAAAATGATGCAAAAAGCATTGCAGGCGGCAGAGATTTTGCCGTAAGAGCGGTTAAAGAAGGCTACTGTGCAATCGTAATGGATCAGCGCTACATGGGAACTGCCGGTCAGAATGAAAACGGTGCTCCTGCATGTTGTTCGTTTAATTTTGCCTTATCCGCATTACTTGTCGGCAAAACTGCAATTGGCGGCAGAGTGTGGGATATAAGCCGTCTTATAGATGTTTGCGAAAAGTATCTTACAGAATATGTTGATATGTCAAAAATTATCTGTATGGGTAATTCGGGCGGTGGTACTGCAACATTCTATGCGTCGTGTATTGATGAAAGAATTCATCTGTCAATGCCGTCGTGTGCTGTTTGTACATATGAGGATTCTATAATGGCGATGAATCACTGCTGTTGTAACTTTATCCCTGACATCAGAACGTATTTTGATATGGGTGATCTCGGCGGACTTATTGCACCGAGAAAATTTGTGCTTGTTTGCGGAAAGGATGACCCGATTTTCCCGCTTGACGGTGTAAAGGCGAGCTATGAAATTATAAGAGGATTTTATAAGAATTTCGGCGATGAAAATAAATGCAATATGGTAATCGGTGACGGCGGACATCAGTTCTATCCGGATGATGCGTGGCCGGTCGTACATAAACTCATGGGTGATTAATAGGAAAAGTGTATTATAAACTGTGATTTGGCGGCTGGTTAAATTTCCGCAGCTTACTACTTTTCGTTCGGGGCAGTACATTCGTACAGCTCCCTCACCGTAAAGCAGCAATCTGCGAAAATTTTCCTCAGCCGTGCAGTTGAGATATTCAAATTGTAATTTGTAGGTGTGATGAATGTTATGATATTGTAGGGGCGGATGCCTACATCCGCCCGTGAATATACAACGGGACGATGTGGGCATCGTCCCCTACGGCGATAAATTGTATACAGTTGCAAACAATTATATTTGTAGGGACCTTCATTCCAGACGGTCCGTGTAAAATTAACCATAAACGGACAGTCGAGGACGCCTGTCCCTACGGCGGGTATATTGTCAACATCACGATAAATTACAATTTAATCACTTAGTTTTACCAAACAACAAATATTATATCATATAAAATCATAAATTTAAAGAGAAATAAAAAATTTTTTGAGGTGAGTTATGAATTACATATGGTCAGGAATGATTTTAGCATCACTTATATGCGGTGCAATCAACGGAACGCTTGAAGAAACCGTTACTGCGGCAATGGACGGTGCAGGAATGGCAGTAACAACACTTCTTTCGTTTGCCGGAGCAATGTGCTTCTGGACAGGACTTTTAAAAATCGGCGAAAGCTCAGGAATGACCGACAGACTTTGCCGCATTTTAAAAAAGCCGATAGGCATACTTTTTCCGCATACGGACGACATGGCTAAAAAATACATTGCAATGAACATGTCGGCAAACATACTCGGCATGGGAAATGCCGCAACGCCCATGGGCATAAAGGCAATGGAGCGGCTCGACACAATCAACAACGGCAGTGCATACGCATCCGATGCAATGTGTATGCTTGTGGTTTTAAATACAACCTCTTTTCAGCTTATTCCAGCAACAATACTCTCCCTGAGAAGTGCCGCAGGAAGCAGTGACCCGTTTTCGGTAATTGTTCCGATTTGGATTGCATCGGGAGTGTCTGTAATATGCGCCATTCTCATGGCAAAGCTTGTCTGCAAAATATTTAGAGGAGGCAGAAAATGCACTATATAATTCCGTCTGTCATAGCGTTTATTCTGATTTTTGCACTCAAATCACATACTGATACATATAATTCATTTATACAAGGTGCAGAGGACGGAATGAAAATAGCGGCAGGTATTTTTCCGTCACTGCTTGCGATTATTGTTGCCGCACAAATGCTTCGTGCATCGGGCGCAATCGACCTTATAATAAATCTTTTTTCACCCGTGACTGATTTTTTTCGGATTCCACGTGAAGTAATGCCGCTTGCCCTTATAAGACCTGTTTCGGGAAGCGGGTCTTTGGGGATTTTATCGGATATTTTATCAAACTGCGGTCCTGATTCAAAGGCGGGCATACTCGCTTCGGTTATAATGGGTTCAACAGAAACAACTTTCTATTGTCTGTGCGTATATTTTTCACACACAAAGGTAAAATATACAAAAAAAGTAGTGATTTGTGCCGTTATTGCCGACATAATAAGTATGATAACAGGGGTTTGTATAATAAATTTGAGAAATTTTTAACAAAATTTTGCATAATCACTTGAAAAATCTTACGATTTAATATACAATAAAAGAAGATGTGTTTTAACTTTCAAAAGTTAATAATTCAGACTACGGTCTGACTAAAATTTATATCAAAGGAGAAATCAAAATGTACAACAAATTAACAGTAGAAGACATTGATGTTAAAGGCAAAAAAGTTCTTGTAAGATGTGATTTTAATGTTCCCCTTGATGCGGACTGCAATATCACAGACGAAAACCGTATAGTAGGTGCACTTCCTACAATTGAATATCTTGTAAACAACGGCGCAAAGGTTATTCTTTGCTCACACATGGGCAAGCCCAAGGGTGAACCCAAGCCTGAGCTTTCACTTGCACCCGTTGCAAAGAGATTGTCAGAAAAGCTTGGCAAGGAAGTTATCTTTGCAGCTGATGACAATGTAGTAGGCGAAAACGCAAAAGCTGCTGTTGCCGCTATGAACGAAGGCGACGTAGTTTTACTTGAAAATACACGTTACAGAGCAGAAGAAACAAAGAATGTTGACACATTCTCAAAAGACCTTGCTTCACTTGCTGACCTTTTCGTTAATGACGCTTTCGGTACAGCTCACAGAGCACACTGCTCAAATGTTGGTGTAACAGAATACATTAAGCCCGCTGTTGCAGGTTACCTTATCGAAAAGGAAATTCAGTTCCTCGGTAATGCAGTTAATACACCTGTAAGACCGCTTGTTGCAATTCTTGGCGGTTCAAAGGTTTCATCAAAGATTTCAGTTATTGAAAATCTTCTTAAGAAGGTTGACAAGCTTATCATCGGCGGCGGTATGGCATATACATTCATGGCTGCACAGGGTAAGACAACAGGTACTTCACTTCTTGAACCTGACTACATCGACTATGCAAAGAAGATGATTGACGAAGCAGGCGACAAGCTTGTACTTCCTGTTGATACTGTTGTTGCAAAGGAATTTGCAAATGACGCTGAATCAAAGATTGCTGAAAACGGTATTGAAGACGGCTGGATGGGTCTTGACATCGGTCCCAAGACAATTGAGCTGTTCTCAGAAGTTTTGAAGGATGCAAAGACTGTTGTATGGAACGGACCTATGGGCGTATTTGAAATGCCTAACTTTGCAAAGGGTACAAATGCAATCGCAAAGGTTCTTGCTGACATCGACGCTACAACAATTATCGGCGGCGGTGACAGTGTTGCAGCTGTTAACCAGGCAGGTCTTGGCGACAAGATGAGCCATATTTCAACAGGCGGCGGTGCTTCAATGGAATTCCTTGAAGGAAAGGCACTTCCGGGTATCGTAGCACTTACAGATAAATAATTATCGGCTGAATAAATTTCCCCATCTCACTGCATGGTATCACTTGAAGTATGCTTATACGTCTGCGTTCTGCCAGGCAGCAATCTGAGAAAATTTCTTTCAGCCTTGTTATGAAAAATTGAAATTTACCTACAAAAGGAGAAATAACAATGGGAAAATATATAATTGCAGGAAACTGGAAAATGAACAAGCTTCCTTCGGAAACATATGATTTCGTTAAGGAAGTAGTTGAAGCAACAAAAGGCGCAAGCTGTGAAGTTGTATGCTGCACACCTTACGTTTGTCTTGCTCCGGCAATCGAAGCAGCAAAGGGTACACACGTAAAAATCGGTGCAGAAAACCTTCATTTTGAAGACAAGGGTGCATTCACAGGCGAAGTAAGTGCGGACATGCTTGTTGACCTTGGTGTTGAATACGTTATCATCGGTCACAGCGAGAGACGTGAATACAACAACGAAACAGACGAAACTGTTAACCTCAAGACAAAGAAGGCTCTTGAAAAGGGTCTTGTGCCCATCGTATGCTGCGGTGAGTCTCTTGAAGAGCGTGAAGCAGGTATAACAATGGATCTTATCACAATTCAGATAAAGAAAGCATTTGCAAACATCAGTGCAGCTGATGCAGCAAAGGTTGTAGTTGCTTACGAACCTATCTGGGCAATCGGTACAGGCAAAACAGCTACAGACGAGCAGGCTGAAGAAGTTTGCGGTGCTATCAGAGAAGTTCTTGCTTCATTGTACGATGCAGACACAGCAAAGGCTGTTACAATTCAGTACGGCGGAAGCATGAACGCTGCAAACTGTGCAGGCTTGCTTGCAAAGCCCAACATTGACGGCGGACTTATCGGTGGTGCTTCACTTAAGGCTCCCGATTTTGCAACTATTACAGCAGCTGCTAAATAATTTAACCAAAACACAAAGGGGCTTTTCATTCTGATAAAGCCCCTTAATTACGAAAGGATAGAAAAGATGGCTAAAAAACCTGTTGCTTTAATCATTATGGATGGTTACGGCTTAAACGAAACAACCGAAGGCAATGCTATTGCCGCTGCAAAAACTCCTAATCTGGACAAGTATTTTGCAGAATATCCCCACACAAAGCTTGAAGCAAGCGGTCTTGCTGTAGGTCTGCCTGACGGTCAGATGGGTAACAGTGAGGTTGGACACACAAACATCGGTGCAGGACGTGTTGTTTATCAGATGCTTGTTAAGATTTCAAAGGACATCGAGGACGGCACAATTCTTGAAAACAAAGCGCTTCTTGACGCAATCAAGAGCGCAAAGGAGAATAATAAGACGCTTCACTTTATCGGACTTTTGTCGGACGGCGGTGTTCACAGCCACAACGAGCACCTTTACGGCTTGCTTGAAATGGCAAAGAAGAACGGTCTTAACGATGTATATATCCATACCTTCCATGACGGACGTGACGTTCCGCCTACATCAGGTATAGACTATATGCAGCAGTTAGTTGACAAGATGGACGAAATTGGCGTTGGTAAGGTTGCAACAATCTGCGGACGTTTCTATGCAATGGACAGAGATAATGCATGGGACAGAGTAGAAAAGGCGTATAATGCGATGGTTATGGGCGAAGGCATTGAAGCGGCTGACCCCGTAGAAGCAATTAAAAATTCATACGCAAATGACGTAACCGATGAATTTATCGTTCCGACTGTAATCGACAAAAACGGTATGATTAAGGAAGGCGACAGCGTTGTTATGATTAACTTCCGTCCAGACCGTGCAAGACAGATTACACGTACGTTTGTTGACCCGATGTTTGATGGTTTTGTACGCAAAAAGGGATATTTCCCCGTAAATTATGTTTGTATGGCTCAGTATGATGCAGAAATGCCCAACGTTACAGTTGCATATCCTCCCGAACAGCTTACAATGACATTCGGTGAGTATATTTCAAAGCAGGGTATGTCACAGCTGAGAATTGCTGAAACACAGAAGTATGCACATGTAACCTTCTTCTTCAACGGCGGTGAGGAACAGCAGTTTGACGGTGAAGAGAGAATACTCATCAAGTCACCTGATGTTGAAACCTTTGATATGAAGCCGGAAATGAGTGCTTATGAGGTGTGCGATGCAGTGTGCGATGCAATTGAGGCTGATAAATTTGATGTTATTATCCTTAACTACGCAAACTGCGATATGGTAGGTCATACAGGTGTTTTTGATGCGGCTGTAGCTGCTGTTGAGGCGGTTGATGAATGTGTCGGTAAAATGGTTGATGCAATTCTTGCCAAAGGCGGTAAGGCTATTATTACAGCCGACCACGGCAATGCAGACTGCCTGATTGACCCCGAAAATAAGTCGGTATTTACGGCACATACTACAAATCCCGTTCCGATGATTGTTATCGGTGAGGGCGATGTTGAGCTTAAAGAAGGCAGATTGTGCGACCTTTGTCCCACAATGCTTGATATGATGAAGCTTGAAAAACCGGCTGAAATGACAGGTGAAAGCCTGATTGTAAAATAAAACAGAAAATCAACTATGAAACATGCAAATGCTGTCTGTGCATTTGCATGTTTTTTTGCGTAAATTGTAATTTATCGGTGAGATGAGTATTATGATATTGTAGGGGCGGATGCCTACATCCGCCCGTGAATATACAGCGGGACGATGTGGGCATCGTCCCCTACGGCGGTAAATTATATAC
>JAXJRQ010000160.1:0-6920 GCA_036310525.1 Clostridia bacterium | reverse complement strand
GCTATATAAACAGTGTAAGCGAGGACTTGTTTGCGGTTTTGAAGTACATATTGCAGGCAGTTGCTCTTGTAGTATATAAAAGCTATATAGGGTATATTGTCATTAATATTGTGTGTGCGGTGTGTACAAATATCGTCATATCCGTAATCTGTGATAGAAAGTATCCGTTCATAAAGGATTATCGGAAAGAAAAGCTCTCAAAAGAGGATAGTGCAGGCATAAAAAAGAGCATTATTTCTCTGATGTATCAGAAAATAGGCGCAAAGCTTGTTACGGGTACTGATAATCTGATGATTTCGTATGCAAAGCTGTCGCTGATGGGTGTATACAGCAATTATGCAATGGTTGTGAGTATCGTGTCAAGAGTGGTGCATAACGTTCTGCGCTCCGTTATGGGAAGCGTCGGAAATCTGATGATTCAAAAGGATAACGAGCATAAGTACAAGGTTTTTGCGGAATTTGCATTTGCAAATTTCTGCTTCTATTTCTTTATTGCTATAGGCTTTTCGGCATGTCTTGAACGTTTTATTGTGATTTGGGCAGGCGAGGACTGGCTTTTATCTCCGCTTGTAACCTTTGTGGTAATCCTGAACTTTTTCCTTATGGGAATGCGTCAGCCAAACATTGTTGTTATAGAAGCTGCAGGACTTTTCAATAAAATGCGTATGAAAGCTGTAGGAGAGGTTGTGGTTAATCTTGTTGTGTCGTTTCTGTTTCTTATAGTTTTTGAAATGGGGATTTACGGCGTACTTTTCGGTACAACCGTTTCTATGGTGAGCGTTTGCATATGGTGGGAGATTATGGCGGTACATAAATACACGCTGAATATGCCGTGTAAAAGGTATACACTGAATTTTCTCGGGTATATTTTAACTGCAACAGTCGGATGCTTCAGCGCTTACTTTATAAGCACCATTATCCCTGTTTCGGGTATTTTGGGACTGATTGTTTCAGGTGCTTGTGCGCTTGTGGTTTATGCGCTTCTGTTGCTTGTTGTTTACGGAAGATGCGAACAGTTTAGTGCGCTTATGGGAAGATTTATTAAAAGAAAGAGGTAATAAATTTGAGTGATTTTTTAAGAGAAGTACAGCTTGTTGAATATGACATGCTCAAAGAACTTGACAGAATTTCAAAAAAACATAATATCAAATATTATCTTGGTCAGGGAACGCTTCTTGGTGCGGTCAAGTATAAAAAATTTATCCCGTGGGACGATGACATTGATGTGTTGATTCCATATAAAGAGCTTGTGAAGCTTTTAAAGGTTTTTAGCACAGAAGCTGATGATAAATATAAGCTTACAAACTGCTTTATTGAAAAGCATTTTCCTGTTGCATGGTCAAAAATCCGAAATACAAATACGCTGTCAAGACCTGAAAAATACAAGGAGTTGCCTATAAACTGGGGAATATGCATTGATTTATTTCCGGTATATCCGGTAAGTAATATCGGATTTATACGAAAGCTTGAATATTTGGTATACAAGATAGCGAATAAATTGCTCATGGCGGAATTTACTAAATTTGAAGAAGGTCACGGAGCATTTACAAGATTTCTTGAAAAAGTACCAATCTGTATACGACATCTGTTTTTAAAAGGTGTCATCAAAATGCTTAATTTACATAATGATAATACTGAATACGTGATGGTAAGCTGTAAGGGTGTAAAAATTGTCAGACGTGATACGCTTTTCGGTGTTGAAAAAAAGCTTTTATTTGAAGATAGCGAATACCCTGTACCAACAGATTATCACGAATATTTAACCCTGAATTATGGCGATTATATGGCACCGCTTCCCGAAAATGAACAAAGAGGTCATGACCTCACCATGGGGAATATTGAATGGGCGGTATAAATGTGTTATAAAAAATACGAAAATCCAAGGGGATTTTCGTATTTTTTAATATTCATATCCTTCATATTATACATTTTTATTGGAAAGCACTAAAATCTCAATATGTTAAACATCTGATTGCCAAACAAGTAAGAAAATCCCCACTTAACGTATGTTAAGTGGGGATTGGAGCTGGTAACGGGACTCGAACCTGCGACCTGCTCATTACGAATGAGCTGCTCTACCAACTGAGCTATACCAGCAAATATCGTTAAAAAATTTATAACCGAAAAAGAGCAAAGCTCTTTTTCGGTTTTTAATTCTCAATCAAACACCCAGAAGCGCTCTGGCAATCTGATTAATTTCTTTACCGTCTGCTCTGCCTTTTGTTTTAGGCATTACTTCCGCCATGATTTTACCCATATCCTTTAAAGACTGAGCACCTGTTGCGGCAATTGCATCTTTAACAATTACTTCAAGCTCCTCGTGGCTTAGCTGAGCCGGTAAATAACCCATCAAAATTTCCATTTCCCGTTTCAGACCTTCTACAAGATCATCACGGCCACTCTTTTCGTAGTCCGGAAGGGAATCCCTGCGTTGTTTCAACTGCTTGGCGATTACTTCCATAACACCCTCATCATCAAGGGTTATCTGTTTGTCTTTTTCTATCTGCAGCACACCTGCTTTAATCAGCTGTACCACATTTTTGCGGACCGAATCCTTGTCCTTCATTGCTGACTTTAAGTCATCTTTTAATTGATCTTTGAGCGACATATGCTTGTCCCTCCTTTAGCATACAAAAAATTAATACTTTCTTTTTCTTGCTGCTTCTGATTTCTTCTTGCGCTTTACGCTCGGCTTTTCGTAGTGTTCACGCTTTCTGATTTCTGACATGACACCTGACTTTGCGCACTGACGCTTAAATCTGCGAAGAGCACTGTCCAGTGATTCATTTTCTTTAACTCTGATTTCCGACATCCTTGTTCCCTCCCTCCGACAAGTCAATTTCTAAAATGGACTTGATGGGATGCACAAAGTTAACTTCGTACAACATTAAATATTATACCTTATATTAGATATAAATGTCAAGATGTTTTCACAATTTTTTGAAAATTTAAGGTATTTTATTCATTTTAGTGCAGATATATGCGCATTTTTTTTAGTTAAATCTTGACATGCGCATTATATTTTTATATAATAATTAAATGGAGTATTATATATTAAGTAAATATTCGGAAATTTTTACGTTTGTAAAAGGAGAGAAACAATATGAAAAGCGTTGGATTAAACGAAATCCGCGAAAGGTTTTTATCATTCTTTGAATCAAAGGGATGTCTGCGTCTTGACAGTTTTTCGCTTGTGCCGAAAAACGACGCCAGCCTTTTGCTTATAAATTCAGGTATGGCGCCTATGAAGAAGTGGTTTACAGGTGCAGAAGCAGCACCGAGAAAAAGAGTAACCACATGCCAAAAGTGTATCCGTACACCTGATATTGAAAGAGTCGGAAAAACTGCACGTCATGACACATTCTTCGAAATGCTCGGTAATTTCTCGTTCGGGGATTACTTCAAGCACGAAGCAACTGCATGGGCGTGGGAATTTCTTACTAAGGTTATGGAAATCCCTGAGGACAGACTTTGGGTTTCGGTGTACGAAAATGACGACGAAGCAAGAGATATTTGGATAAACGAAGTAGGCGTAAAACCCGAAAGAATAGTAAAGCTCGGCAAGGAAGACAACTTCTGGGAGCATGGAACAGGTCCTTGCGGCCCATGTTCGGAAATTCACTTTGACAGAGGCGAAGAATACGGCTGCGGCAGTCCGACATGCGGTGTAGGCTGTGACTGTGACCGCTTTATGGAAGTATGGAATCTTGTGTTCACGCAGTTTGACAAGGACGAGGAAGGTAACTACAATCCTCTCCCGAACCCCAACATTGATACGGGTATGGGTCTTGAAAGACTTGCTGTTGTTATGCAGAACGTAGGCAATCTTTTTGAGGTTGATACGGTTCAGGACGTTATGCGTCATATAAGCGATATTGCAAAGGTTAAGTACAAGGAAAATGAAAAAACAGACGTTTCACTTCGTGTAATTACCGACCATATCAGAAGTACCGTTATGATGGTTTCTGATGGTGTTATTCCTTCAAACGAAGGCAGAGGCTATGTTTTAAGACGTTTATTAAGACGTGCTGCAAGACATGGAAAGCTTCTTAATATCGACAGACAGTTCCTGCATGAAGTTGCTGATACTGTTATTGATACTTCAAAGAGCGCATATCCTGAGCTTGACGAAAAGAGAGAATATATTAAGAAGATAATCAAGAAGGAAGAAGAACGTTTCGATGCAACAATCGACAACGGACTTGCAGTTCTTGGCGAATACATTGCAAATGCGAAAGCAACGGGTGCAAAGGAGCTTACAGGCGATGAAGCATTCAAGCTTCATGATACCTACGGCTTCCCGCTTGACTTAACTGTTGAGATGGCACAGGAACAGGGACTCGGCGTTGACATGGACGGCTTTACTGAGGCTATGAACAAACAGAAGATAACTGCAAAAACCTCAAGAAAAGACGGCTCAAGCTGGGATGCAGAGGAAAGTTTTGAATTTGATGGTGTAAGTGCAACTGAATTTACGGGTTATTCAACACTTGCGGATGACGGCGTAATTGGCGGTATCGTAAGTTCAGGTGAGGTTGCATCAGAAATTTCAGCAGGAGAAAGCGGTATAATCGTGACCGAAAAGACACCGTTCTATGCAGAAATGGGTGGTCAGTCGGGTGATATTGGTACAATTACGGCAGATGGTGCTGCTGCAGACGTAACATATACAAGAAAGACGGGCGACGGAATATATCTGCATGAGGTAACAGTTAAAGAAGGTACATTCAAGCTTTCACAGAAAGTAAAGCTGACGGTTGATAAGACAAACAGACTTTCAATTGGCAGAAACCACAGTGCTACGCATCTTCTTCATAAAGCATTGCAGGAGGTTCTCGGTTCGCATGTTGCGCAGGCAGGTTCAATGGTAAGTGCCGACAGACTACGTTTCGACTTCTCACATTTTGAAGCAATGACTTCGGAAGAGCTTGCACAGGTCGAGGCAAAGGTTAATGATGTAATTCTTGCAGGTGTTGATATAGATGTACGTGAACTACCGATTGATGAAGCTAAAAAACTCGGTGCAACTGCACAGTTCGGCGAAAAGTACGGCGATGTGGTAAGAGTTGTTTCGATGGGCGATTACAGTATTGAATTCTGCGGTGGTACGCATCTTACAAATACTGCACAGTGCGGATTGTTCAAGCTTGTGTCGGAAAGCGGAGTGGCTTCAGGCGTAAGACGTATCGAGGCTGTGACGGGATACGGCGTATTAAAATATATCAGCGACCGTGATGAATTAATTGTAAATACTGCTGAAGCATTAAAGACAAATCAGCTTCATGAAATTGACAAAAAGGCAGCTGCCGTAATGGAAGAACAGAGAGAACTTAACAAGAAAATTGAAGAATTCTCGACAAAGCTTGCTGCTATGAAAACTCAGGGTATGATGTCAAATATAAAGAGTCTTGGTGAGGTTAATCTGCTTGCGGCTCAGGTTGATAATATGAGCGTACCCGAGCTAAAGACACTTGCCGACCAGGCAAAGGAAAAGATGACAGACGGTGTTGTTGTGCTTGCAACAAATACAGATGATAAGATTACATTTGTTGCAATGGCTATGGAATCGGCTGTTAAAAAAGGCGTACACTGCGGACAGATTATCAAGCACGTTACTGAAATGTGCGGCGGTAAAGGCGGCGGTAAGCCTGATATGGCTCAGGGCGGCGGTAAGGATGCAGACAAGATAAGTGCTGCACTTGCTTCTGTTGATGAGTTGATACAGGGAATGCTTAAATAAATTGGATTTATGGACGGTTCTGCAGACGTGTGTCGTAAGAACCGTCCTCTGTCAATGTAAAGAAAGGGAAATTATTATGGATAACTGCTTATTCTGTAAAATAATAAAGGGTGAAATTCCATCAACAAAGGTATATGAAGATGAAAAGATTCTGGCGTTTCGTGATATTGAACCGCAAGCTCCCGAGCATATAATCATTATTCCGAAACTGCATATTGAAAGTGCAAATGCAGTTAGTGAAGAAAACAGTGCATATGTAGCACATATCTGGGAGAAAATACCGCAGATTGCAAAAGACTGCGGTATTGACGCCGATGGCTATCGTGTGGTAAATAACTGCGGAAAGAACGGCGGACAGACTGTAATGCATCTTCATTTTCATCTTATGGGCGGAAGAGAGTTTGGCTGGCCGGCAGGTTAATATAAAAAAATGAGTGTTCAATACATGAACACTCATTTTGATATATGGTTTTATTATGGATTTTACCCGAAAAAGCGTAGTATATATTATTTTGAATAGACGAGCTTTGTTTTAGAGAAAAATAAATAGGTAAAAAGTAAAATCGACAAGACTCTACTGAATCTTGTCGATTTTTGGTCGGAGTGACAGGACTTGAACCTGCGGCATCACGCCCCCCAGACGTGTGCGCTACCAACTGCGCTACACCCCGATTAATTAATGTTTTCTCTCAAAAACCTTAATTATTATAGCATTGTTTTTATATTTTGTCAACTGTTTTTTGATAAAAAATGTGATTTTTTTCTGAATTTTATAAACCGTATATTATATGAGAGTGTTTTGAGATGAATAAAATATTTATCATATGGTAAAAACTAATCCTGCGAATGAAAAAGGGGTTACTTAAAAATATTTTCAAAAAAATTTCAAAAAAGTGTTGACAAACCCATCCAATTTTGCTATAATACTAAAGGTCAGTTAATTATAACTGATTTAAAGTGAATATGCGGGTGTAGTTCAATGGTAGAATCCCAGCCTTCCAAGCTGGTCGTGTGGGTTCGATTCCCATCACCCGCTCCATTATTTTTTTGAAAAAAATTTGCGACTGTAGCTCAGTTGGATAGAGCAATTGCCTTCTAAGCAATGGGCCAGGAGTTCGAATCTCTTCAGGCGCGCCAAGTATCGTTGAGTGCCTAATCGGCACTCACGATATTTTAGTAT
>JAXJRQ010000159.1:0-3533 GCA_036310525.1 Clostridia bacterium | reverse complement strand
TCTGCAGTCCGAGCGTGAAATCATACTCACGTATAAGCTTTACGGCATCCTTTACCTGCTCTTTCGTGTGCCCTCTGCCTGATTTTATAAGTACCTCATCATCCATCGACTGAACACCAAGCTCAATCGTTGTGACGCCGTATTTTTTGAGATTATCAAGTATCGGACGTGATATATAGTCAGGTCTTGTTGACAGACGTATACCATGAATTCTACCCGCATCAATATATGTCTTTGCCGCAGCAAGAAGCTCACTTTGTTCCTCAATTGGTATTCCCGTAAAGCTTCCGCCAAAAAACGCTGTTTCTATTCTGCATCCGTCTTTAGGCAATGTGGTCAGATACTCTTCTATTATCCCGACAACAGTTTCAGCACTTACATCGTTTGTTTTTCCTGTAATGCGTTTTTGATTACAGAATACGCAATCAAACGGACAACCCTTATGCGGAACAAAAACAGGAATATTATACGTTTTCATCTTCCTGCACGCTCTTTTTCCTTGATTTTTCAAGAGCTTCCTGTTCCTTTAGTTCTTTCTTGTGCATTTTTTTAAGTGCGAGTCTTGCGGCATGCTGTTCGGCATCCTTTTTACTTCTGCCGGTTCCACGGCTTACCACTTCACCGTCTATCATAACCTCAACTGCAAAGCTCTTTATATGGTCTGCACCACTTTCAGCAACCGTACGGTATGTAACTCTTCCCTTGTCGCCCTTCTGCACCTTTTCCTGAAGAATTGTTTTATAATCTTCATAGCCTTTTCCGGCTATAACCTCTTCGATGCTATCATGCATAATCTCAAGCACCCACTGCTTTGCACGTTCAATACCTGCGTCAAGGAAAATAGCCGCCAGAACAGCTTCAAAAGCATCCGATGTAATCGAAGCACGCATTCTGCCTCCGCTTGCATCCTCGCCTTTTCCCAGCCTTAAATACTTATTGATAGACAATTTTTTAACAAAATTTGAAAGCGATGCTTCACATACCAAAATGGCACGTGACTTTGATAAATCACCTTCTTTTACATCATTAAGACGCTTATAAATATGCTCACTTATAATAACGCTTAATACGGAATCCCCTAAAAATTCCAGTCTTTCATTATCAGGAACCTTATGCTCATTTGCATATGAGCTGTGAGTAAGAGCAGTCTCAAGCAAGGACTTGTCCTTAAACTCATATCCTATTTTTTTCTCAATTTCTAAAATAATAATCACTCCTCAATTAATATGCACTGCTCTTAAGGGCGAAATTTTCGTCACTAAGAGCAAAACACATAATGCAGATTTAGAGGGTGCGTATACGCATCCTCTAAATCAAATTTTTTAATCTTCATATTTTTTCATAAGGATTGTTGCGTTATGTCCGCCAAAACCAAGAGAATTTGACATAGCGTACTTAACTTCACAATTTCTTCCCACATTCGGAACTATGTCAAGGTCACAGTCGGGATCGGGATTAACATAGTTGATAGTAGGAGGAATATATCCTTCTTCAATTGCTCTGGCACATATAATTGCCTCGACTGCACCTGCTGCACCAAGCATATGTCCTGTCATTGATTTTGTTGAGCTGACAGCTACCTTGTATGCCGCATCACCAAATGCCGATTTTATAGCTTCGGTTTCAAAGTGGTCGTTGTATTTTGTAGATGTACCATGTGCGTTAATGTATGTTACCTCTTCCGGTTTAATGCCCGCGTCCTGCATAGCAAGAGTCATTGCCATTGCACCGCCTTCACCGCCCGGAACAGGGCTTGTAATATGATATGCGTCATCTGTAGCTCCGTAGCCTACAAGCTCACATATAATATTAGCTCCTCTTTTTTTCGCATGCTCCAGCTCTTCAAGTACCACAAAGCCTGCACCTTCACTAAGAACAAATCCGTCACGTTCTGCATCAAACGGTCTTGATGCATGCTTGGGATCGTCATTATTAGTGCTCATGGCTTTCATGTTACAAAAGCCTGCAAATGAAGTCTGCGTTACAGTTGCTTCAGCGCCACCGACAACGATTACATCATTGGTGCCGTACTGAATATGTCTGAATGCATCACCTATCGCATTTGTGCCTGACGCACAAGCTGTAACCACATTCTGATTAATGCCTTTTGCACCGGTTTTGATTGCAATCTGACAAGCAGCCATATTTGAAATCATCATCGGAATAAAGAACGGACTCACACGTCCGGGACCTTTTTCCATAAGATTTGCATGCTGCTCCTCAAAAGTATTCATTCCGCCGATGCCTGAACCGGTTATAACTCCGACACGCCATGGATTTTCCTTCGACATGTCTATTCCCGAATTATTAAAGGCTTCAGTTGCCGCAATAAGGGCAAATTGTGTATATCTGTCCATCTTACGTGCTTCTTTTTTATCTATAAAATCTTCAACATTGAAGTTTTTAACCTCACCTGCAATCTGAGTTTTGTACTCCGATGCATCAAAAAGCGTTACTTTGTCAACTCCGCATACGCCTTCTTTAATAGACTTCCAAAACGTTTCCGAATTGTTGCCTACAGGTGTAATTGCTCCGACACCCGTTACCACGACTCGTTTCATCTGTCTACCTCCAAACTTTATATAAAATCAATTAATTCTTAAGTTACTGAGTAATGTGATTTGCGCCGATTTTAAGGGCGCAAATCCATATACTCATATGTTTTTACGCATTTTCCTTAATATAGTTTACAGCGTCACCTACAGTACTGATTTTTTCAGCCTGATCATCGGGAATTTCCATATCAAACTCTGTTTCGAGACCCATAATCAACTCTACTATATCAAGTGAATCCGCACCTAAATCGTCAACAAAAGAAGCGTCCATTGTTACTGCACTTTCATCTGCTCCAAGCTGATCAACGATAACGGCCTTTACTCTTTCGAATTCGTCCATCCTTAGCACCTCCTTTCAAAAATTTATCTATATATAATTTCATAAAGAAATCATATCCAAATTATATTATATTACATTACCAGTCCGCCGTCAACATTTATTACCTGACCTGTCACATATTCTGACATATCAGATGCTAAAAATGCCACAACATCGGCAATTTGCTCACCTGTTCCGAACTTTGAAAGCGGAATTGCGTCAAAATACTGTTTTTTAACGTCATCGGGAAGTGCATCTGTCATTGCAGATGCAATGAATCCCGGTGCAACCGCATTACATCTGATTCCACGTGATGCAAATTCCTTAGCTGTTGTCTTTGTGAGTCCTATAAGACCTGCCTTTGATGCAGAATAATTTGCCTGACCTGCATTACCCATAACACCTACAACTGATGAAATGTTTATAATCGAACCTTTTTTCTGTTTCATCATAGGTCTAACCGCTGTTTTAATGCAGTTAAATGCACCCTTAAGATTTATGTCCATAACGAGGTCCCAGTCCTCTTCCGTCATACGAAGCATGAGTCCATCACGTGTTACACCTGCATTATTTACAAAAATATCAAGCGAGCCAAACTCCTTTACTGTTGTATCAACGAGATTTTTTACGTCATCTATATTTCTTACATCGCCTTTTAT
>JAXJRQ010000158.1:0-3130 GCA_036310525.1 Clostridia bacterium | reverse complement strand
AAAGGACAGTGCGCTTGAAAGACGTTTTCAGCCTGTTCTGATTGATGAACCGTCAATTGAGGAAAGTATTGAAATCCTTAAAGGTATAAAGGATTATTATGAAAGCTATCACCATGTAAAAATTTCGGATAAGGTAATCGAAGAAGCGGTGCGTATGTCTGAAAGATATATAACCGACAGATTTTTACCCGATAAGGCGATAGACGTAATCGACGAAGCAGGTTCAAGGGTAAATCTCAAAAACAAGGCAATATATGAAGCAAGCGTATTAAGAGAACGCAAAAAGACAATTGATGAAGATATAGCCAAGGCAACAGAGGACGAGAACTTTGAAAAAACAGCAAACCTGAGGGTAGAAAAGCTACAGCTTGATGAAAAGCTTAATAAAGCCGAAGCAGAAGCCGCAAAGGCGAAAATTACCTCGGATGATGTTGCGGCGGTCATTGAGGGATGGACAAAAATCCCCGTACACCGTCTTACTGAAACAGAGGCTGACAAGCTGATTGACCTTGAAAGAAGAATACACGAACGTGTGATAGGTCAGAATGAGGCGGTTGAGGCTGTTTCAAGAGCAATCCGCAGAGGCAGAGCAGACATCACTTCAAAAAAGCGTCCCGTATCATTTATTTTTGCAGGTCCGACAGGTGTTGGTAAGACTGAGCTTGTAAAGACTATTGCCGAGGTAATGTTTGATTCGGAAGAAGCACTTATCAGAATTGATATGTCTGAATACATGGAAAAGCATTCGGTGTCAAAGCTTATCGGCTCACCTCCGGGATATGTCGGTTATGATGATGCAGGTCAGCTTACCGAAAAGGTACGCAGAAAACCATACTCGGTAATTCTTCTTGATGAAATTGAAAAAGCGCACCCCGATGTTTTCAATTTGTTTTTACAGATTCTTGATGACGGACGTGTTGCGGACAGTCACGGCAAAATTGTTAATTTTGAAAACACAATTATCATTATGACCACAAATGCAGGCTCAGAGTTTAAGAGCAGTAAGTCAGGATTTATGGCGGACAATGCCGTAACGCTTGCTGATAATGTAGACAAGAGCCTGAAGGAATTGTTCAGACCTGAATTTTTAAACAGAATTGATGATATTGTCACATTTAAGCCGCTGACAAAGGCTGAGCTTAAGCAGATAATTGATCTGATGCTTAAGGATATTGTTGAAAAAATAGCCGAAAAGGGCGCACAGCTTGTTGTTACAGACCCTGCAAAAGAGCTTATTCTTGAAACGGGATATGACACAAAATATGGTGCAAGACCGCTCAAGCGTGCAATTCAGAAGCTTATTGAGGATAAGCTTTCCATGCTTTCAATACGTGGAAAAATCACTCCCGGTACGGTTATAACCGCAGGCAAAAAGGGCGAAGAAATAGAGCTTACAGCAATATCTTCGTAATGATAAAAAATCACATCGGCATTTTATTTGCCGATGTGATTTTTTTGCTTTTTGTGAAGTCTCTGCCAGTTGATAAAGCCGTATATATCATTTACCAAAAACATTATAAAGCAGATTATAACGGACAGATATGAAATATCTGCTAATGTCGCAAGTATCCATAAAATAATCAGCACAATATCGTTTGCGGCGTATGCTATAGCAAAATACGGACTGCGCCTAAACGTCAGATAAACGGCGGCAAAGCTTGTTGTGACAGACAACGTACTTAGTCCGAGATTTGCGGTGTCAAAGGCTTTTAATATGAAGTAGAAAAGGGCAGTAACAATAAGCGTAAGTATCAGCATAAACACGATTTCCTTTGCCTTGAGTGTGTTTATTCTTACCTCTGCCTTGTTTCCGTTATAAGGGTGCCTGAGCCATGCAATAAGCGCAAAAAGTGCCATGGGCGCAGTCATTCCAAGATATGTTATCATTTCTCCGTAATATGCAAATGTGTACGAGATAAAGCCGTAGAACAGGCTGAATATTATCATCAGAAGCTGTCCGAAGGGATTACCCTTGGCGTTAAATATCAGCGAGGT
Organism: Clostridia bacterium; assembly: GCA_036310525.1. Lineage (GTDB taxonomy): Bacteria > Bacillota > Clostridia > UBA1381 > UBA1381 > UBA4716. The sequence continues at coordinate 1,135 of JAXJRQ010000158.1, read as the reverse complement.
TACTCCTATAATCGACACAAAAAGCGTCAGGTAATTTGATTTGTCAAAAAGCATAAACGAAACGATAATAAATACAACCGATACGCTCCACAATAAAAGCTCGCCTTTTGAAAAGTAAGTCAGAATTTTTTTCATATATCCTCCAAAAAAACAGCATCCGCACAACACAACTTCAAAGACCTAACGCTGTGTTTGCGGATGCTAATGCATCATACTACCCGGTGGCAGTGATATTAACGGTTTATGAAAATATTTTACCATAAAATCCTGAAAAGTCAAGGGTACAGTTAAAGTAATCTGTAAAAAAATTCATAAAATATGTTTGAAATGAGCAATTTGGTGGTATACATATAATGAAGAGCAAATCTTCAATACAGAACACAAGGAGTGAGTTATATGAAGTTTACGATTATTGCAAGAAAGTACAATTTGACAGAGCAGGTGAAGGAATACGTAGAAAAGAAACTCGGCAAGCTTGATAAGTTCTTTAAAGAGGAGGCTGAAGCCCGGATTGTTCTTGGCACCATCAAGGACAACGAGTACATCGAAGCTACAATATATGCAGGCGGTATGATTTACCGTGCCGAAGAATCGGATAAGGAAATGCTGGCGGCAATTGATATGATTGTGGACGTTATTGAACGTCAGATACGCAAAAATAAAACGCGCCTTGAAAAGAAAATACGAAAGGATGCAGCGCTTGAAACGAAGCTGATAAGCGGCGAGGAATATACGGGCGGTGAAGAAACCGACGGCTTTGATATAGTAAAGGTAAAGCGTTTTCAGGTAAAACCGATGACTCCGGAGGAAGCGGTGCTTCAGATGAAGCTTTTGGGACATACCTTCTTTATTTTCAAAAACAGCGATACAAACGAAATGAATGTTGTATATGAAAGAAAAGACGGAAGATATGCACTAATAGAATCAGTTGAATAATCTTGAAAAAAATCTCCCTGTATGATAAAATCATACGGGGAGATTTTTTTCAAGAGAGGAAAGAACATGAAACGTGTTTTTGAATATAAAATTCCAAAGAAATATGACGGAAAAACAATAAAGGATTTTCTTTATAATGCGTGCGGAATGTCGGGTACGTTTATAAAGGAGCTTAAAAAGACGGATGACGGAATAGTTT
>JAXJRQ010000157.1:0-3747 GCA_036310525.1 Clostridia bacterium | reverse complement strand
TGCAACACCTGTAGGATGATACTGAATTGTATCCTGATACAGCAAAGGAGCACCTGCACGATAGCCAAGCACAAGACCGTCAGCTGTTGCACCGTAGTGGTTTGATGTCGGGAAGTTCTGATAGTGAAGTCTTCCTGCACCACCTGTTGCAATGATTACTGTCTTTGCCTTTGCAACCATGTAATCATCTGTTTCCATGTTAAGAAGCACCGCACCTGCAACCTGACCGTTTTCGTCCTTTATAAGCTCAACAGCCGATGTGAATTCAACAACGGGAATCTTACGGTTGATAACTTCATCACGAAGAGTACGCATGATTTCAGCACCTGAATAGTCCTTACATGCATGCATTCTCTTTCTTGAAGTACCGCCGCCGTGTGTTGTTACCATTCTGCCGTCTTCGTCCTTGTCGAACATAACGCCAAGTTCATTTAACCAACGGATTGCGTCGGGAGCTTCCATAACAAGTCTCTTTAAAAGCTCAGGTCTTGCCGCAAAATGACCGCCGCCGAAAGCATCAAGATAATGCTGAACAGGTGAATCGTTCTCCTTGTCAGCCGCCTGAATACCGCCTTCTGCCATCATTGTGTTGGCATCGCCTATTCTCAATTTTGTAACTATCATTACATTTGCGCCTGCTTCATGTGCTTCGATAGCCGCTGATGCACCTGCACCGCCGCCGCCGATTACAAGCACGTCAACGTCATAGTCAACCTTATCAAGGTCAATTTTTTCGTTAAGAAGTCGGCTGTTTGAATGTAAAAGGTGACCGAGCTCTGTCGGAACCTTCTGTCCCTTGTTGGGACCTATTTTGATTTCTGCAAAGCCTTCTGCTCTGTAGTCAGGATGATACTGCTTAAGAAGAGCGTCTTTTTCGTCAGCCGTCATTCTTCTCGGCTCTACACCCATACGTTCCGCTCTTGTAGCTTCAACCTTCTTGATTGATTCAAGCATTTCCGGTGTAAACATATTTTTCGCCCTCCTTATTTCTCTATCTCTCTTGTATTATACAATTCCTTCATTTCTGTGATAGGCTTTTGCATAATATTTTCAATCAGCTCGTCATAAGCGCCTTTGTTGATTTCTTCAACACGGTTAGCAAGATGCTCTGTTTTGGGAGCAATATACTTACCTGTCATACGACGTGCAAGTAAGCCTACCATCGGATGCGAAATTCCTGCAGGACATCTTACTGAACAGCATCCGCAGCCTACGCAGTCAAATGATTCCTCGGCACACTTTTCAAAATCGCCTCTCTGTGCATATGCTATGTACTGCATTACATTAAGATCCTGTGTACATGCCTTTGTACATGCATTACATCCGATACAGCTGTAAATTTCAGGATAAAGCTCCATCATAACCTGCTGATTTGGCTTTATTTCATTAATATCATATGTTCTCTTGTCTGTCGGGAAGAACGGAATACTTGCAACATACATTCCCTCCTGAACCTGTGTCTGACAAGCAAGACATGTCTTGAGTTCATTTTCACCCTTTATTCTGTATATAGTTGCACACGCACCGCAAAATCCGTGACGGCAACCGCAACCTCTTTTAAGTGTATATCCGGCATATTCCATAGCTGTCATGATTGTCAGATCAGCAGGTACGCTGTAGTGCTTGCCGAAAAAATACACGTTAACCATTTTTTCCATAATTGCTATACTTCCTTTCTGAAAATTCCCGACAAATTAATATTCGGGCGGTAATTCATCAATCTCATCAAAACGGAACACGGGACCGTCTTTACATACGTACTTTGAACCTATGTTACAACGTCCGCACTTACCCACACCGCACTTCATACGAAGCTCAAGTGTTGTGTAAATCTGTTCTTTTGAGAAGCCCATTTCCTCCAAAGCCGCAAGAACGAACTTAATCATTATCGGAGGTCCGCACACAAGTGCTGTTTTATCATTTGAGAAGTTGAGCTCCTTCAGGTATGTCGGAACAAAGCCTACATTTCCTGTCCAGCCTTCCTGCTCACGGTCAATTGTAAGATGTACGTTAACACCTTCGATATTGCACCAAACCTCCTGAATTTCCTTAAGCTGAACGAGGTCATCGGCACTTCTTGAACCGTAGAGAATATCGACCGTACCGTAGTTTTCACGGTTATCAATTACATAGTTTATTACCGAACGAAGCGGTGCAAGACCGATACCGCCCGCAATAAACAGAAGATTTTTACCCTTAAGCTCAGTTTCAACCGGGAAATGGTTTCCGTAGGGGCCTCTTACCGTGATTTCATCGCCCACTTCAAGGCTGTGAAGATAGTCAGTAAGTACGCCGCACTTCTTTATACTGAATTCCTGATACTCCTTGTTTGTGGGTGAGGATGTTATCGAAAACATACCCTCGCTCACACCCGGAGCACACACCATTGCGCACTGTCCGGGCATATGCTCGAACAGCTTACCGCCTTCGGGTGCATTTACTCTGAAAGTTTTTACGTCGGGAGTTTCCTGACGTATATCTGTTATAACACCTATTTTAGGGATAAGTGTATCAAGTGTATAATCCTTATGGCAGTTACATTCGCACATTACTTGTCCCCTCCTTGCTTCTGAAATGCTTTGATTACCTTTACAATATTCAACGCTGACGGACATTTTTCAACACATCTTCCGCAGCCTACGCATGAATACATGCCATCATTATTCGCAGGGAAATACACAAGCTTGTGCATAAATCTCTGACGGAATCTCTGCATCTGACTTGTACGGTTGTTGCCGTGAGCCATCATTGTGAAGTCGGAGTACATGCACGAATCCCAGCAACGGTAACGCTGTACACCGTGACCGGTATCGTAGTCCTTAATATCATAGCACTGACATGTCGGACAAACAAATGTACATGTTCCGCATGCAAGACATGGCTTATATAAGTCATCCCACAAGGGTGAGTCAAACTTTTCGCTAAGAGCATTTCCGTCCCAACCGTCAAGCGACAGGTTCATATATGGAAGTTCTTCAACTATTGCTCTTATTTTTTCCTGCTCTTCCTTAACCTTTGCATCGTCTGTTTCTTCAAGAAGGTCTTTTACAACCTCCGTCAACGCATTACCCTTTTCAGTAAGCGGATTCCAGTAAAGGTCTTCGCCAACAATCCATGTAGCAACATCAGCCTTCGGGTCTGCACAATCAATCCCGAAAACCTTACAGAAACAGCTTTCCTCAGGTTCGTTACAAGCAAGCGCAACTATTGTGCCATGTTCACGTCTTGCCGCATAGAAAGAGTCAACAGGGTCTGACAAAAATACTTTGTCAAGCACGTCAACACCCTTAATATCGCAAGCCTTCATGCCAAATACCACAAAATTCTTATTTTGCAGTTCTTCGGGTGTTATTGACAGCTTGCTTTTTTCCCTCATACATGTATAGAGGTTTTCGCTCTGCGGAAAAAATGCGTCCTTGGGTGACTTGACTGTTTTTAAAACATCAAGTGCAACCTCTGCATCTTCTTCCCACTGCGCAAAGTTAACCTGACCCGCATTTCTTACGGGCAGAAATAATTCCTGACTTCCGGCGATTTTTGCGAACAATGCCGAAAGATTACTTTTACTTATCTTATACATACATTATCCCCTTCCTTCGCCCGGTTCTCTGTCGTCAAAGGTGAAGTCTGTAAGCGGTGCAACTGTTTCTGCATCTTCGCCGGCACGGAATTCACCGTAAAATTCATTTATGTCCTTAATAAACTTTCTGTTGAACAAGTGAAGAGGTATTCCCTGAGGGCATACTC
>JAXJRQ010000156.1:0-6119 GCA_036310525.1 Clostridia bacterium | reverse complement strand
TGCATTTTGCATTTATATAAAGGAGGGTATTCAATATGAAGCTTGAGGGTTTAAAAATAAATTTTCTTGGTGACAGTATCACAGAAGGTGTGGGAGCAAGCAGTGCGGATACTATATACCATGCAGTTCTGAAGAAAGAAGCAAAGCTTTGCGAGGCAAGAAATTACGGTATAAGCGGAACAAGATTTGCTGTTCAGAAAGGTACTCCCGAACGTCCGAAGGATGATTATGTAGATGTTAATTCGTTCTCTGAACGATTTGATAAAATGGATGATGACGCTGATGTTGTGGTTGTTTTCGGCGGTACAAACGATTACGGACACGGCGATGCACCTGTCGGAGGTTTTATGGACAGAACTCCTGATACATTCTATGGTGCGTGCCATTATCTGTTCAGCGGACTGATAAAGAAATATCTCGGTAAACCGATTATTATTATGACACCGCTTCACCGTCTTTATGAAACACGTAATACGGGTGATGCGAAAATACACGGATACGGTACTCTTAAAGAGTATGTAGATATAATCAGAGAGGTTGCGGAGTATTATTCATTGCCTGTTCTTGACCTGTTTGCAACAAGCGGTCTGCAGCCTGCTATTGACGAAATCAGGGAAAATTATATTCCTGACGGTTTACATCCCAACGATAACGGAAATGCAATTATCGCTCATAAATTAAAGAATTTTCTTGAATTATTATAATCAGAGGTGAACTACACATGAACAAACTACCTATAAAACTAATGCCTGCATTCAAAGATTATCTTTGGGGCGGAACAAAGCTGAAAACCGCATACAACAAGAAATCCGAGCTTGATATAGTGGCAGAAAGCTGGGAGCTTTCGACACATAAGGACGGACAAAGTATAGTTTGCGGCGGTGAGTTTGACGGACTGACACTAACACAATACATAGACAAAAACGGTAAAGACTGTATCGGGAAAAATGCGCAGAAATTTGATTATTTTCCCATACTTATTAAATTTATTGATGCACTTAATAACCTTTCCATTCAGGTTCATCCCGATGATGAGTATGCACTTCGTGTTGAGGGTGAGTACGGAAAGACGGAAATGTGGTATATACTTGAATGTGACGAGGGTGCATATTTGTATTATGGCGTGAACCGTGAAATATCAAAAGATGAGTTTCGGGAGCGTATTGAAAATAATACAGTGCTTGATGTGCTTAATAAAGTTCCTGTTCACAAGGGAGATGTATTTTTTATACCTGCCGGAACAATTCATGCAATATGCAGTGGTATTGTAATATGCGAAATTCAGCAGAACTCAAATACTACATACAGAGTCTATGATTATGACCGTCGTGATAAGAACGGAAACGCACGTGAGCTGCATATTGACAAGGCGATTGAGGTTTCAAGTCTTGTGCCTTCGCCGGAAATTAAGAAAGCAGATTTATCAGCAAATGATACTGTTCTTGCACAGTGCGATAAATTCACCGTACGCAAGCTTGACGTAAACAGTGAAATGAGTGTGGATATTACAGCAGACTGCTTCCATTCGCTGATTATAACCGACGGCAGCGGTGAATTGACTATGGACGGCAAGAGCTTTGTGCTTGATAAGGGCGACAGCTTCTTCATTCCTGCACAGGATGGTAAATATACTATCAATGGTAATTGCTCGGTAATTCTTTCATATGTTTAAAAATTAAAATGCGGATATTTTATCCGCATTTTTTGTTTGTGTTGATTAAATTGTAGTTTATCGGTGACGTAAATAATTATTCCGACGTAGGGACAGGCGTCCTCGACTGTCCGTTTATGGTTAATTTTATACGGACCGTCTGGAAGCCGGTCCCTACAATTATCATTGCAATCATCCCGATAAATTACAATTTACATAATACAACAGCAGAAAATCTTAAAATTTTCTGCTGCTATATTTTTTACAGATTTGATTTTATAAATTCAATTACATCCACCTTAGCCTGTTCGTAATTTTTATCAACAGCACTTTCCATGCGTCTTTCCTTATATTCTACTATTCCCTCGCCGCACTTTTTACCAACGACAATTCTTACGGGAATACCGATAAGGTCTGCGTCCTTAAACTTAACACCTGGACGCTCGTTTCTGTCATCAAGAAGAGTTTCTATACCTGCTTCTGTAAGCTCATTATAGAGTTTTTCTGCCATTTCAACCTGTTCTTCACTCTTATGATTTGCAGGAATAACAATTGCCTGATACGGTGCTATAGCAACCGGCCAGATTATGCCATTATCATCATAGTTCTGCTCAATCGCCGCCGAAAGACAACGTGTAACACCGATACCGTAGCAACCCATTACAACTGTATTGCTCTGACCGTTTTCGTCCTGATAGTTAAGTCCCAGCGCTTCGGAATATTTAGTTCCGAGCTTGAATATGTGACCAACCTCAATACCCTGAGCTGCCTTGATTTCCTTGCCACACTTAGGACATTTATCTCCCGGTTCAACCACACGTATATCTGCAACAAAATCAGGTGTGAAATCCTTATTGATATTTACATTTTTATAATGCATATCTGTCTCATTTGCACCTATAACAAAATTCTTCATAAGCGCAACTTCTTTATCTGCATATACAGGTATATCAAGTCCGACAGGACCTGCAAAACCAACTTCGGCATTTGTAAGCTCTCTTACGATTGCAGGTGCTGCAAGCTCAAGGTCATCAATACAGCCGACAAGATTCTTAAGCTTAACCTCGTTAACCTCTCTGTCACCTCTTACCATAGCCGCAACATACTTATCATCAGCCTTATATATTATTGTCTTGGCAAAGTTATATGACTCCATACCAAGAAATTCAACAAGCTCTTCAATAGTATGAGCCTTTGGCGTATGAACCTTTTCCATGTCAAAATCGCCTTCAATCTGAGGTTTTTCGGCAGGAATACATTCGCACTTTTCGTAGTTTGCCGCATAACCGCAATCGTCACAGTACGCAATACCGTCCTCACCCACATCAGACTTAACCATAAATTCCTGACTTCCGCTTCCGCCCATTGCACCGCTGTCCGCATCAACAATTGTAAAGTCAAGACCAAGTCTTGTGAAAATTCTGCAGTATGCATCATACATCTTCTTATATGACTCGTCAAGACCTGCCTGATCAAGGTCAAAGCTGTATGCGTCCTTCATAACGAACTCACGGCTTCGCATAAGACCAAATCTCGGACGGCTTTCGTCACGGTATTTTGTCTGAATCTGATAAAGAGTCATCGGATATTCCTTATATGACTTCACGTTATCAATTACAGTCTGTGTAAACAATTCCTCATGTGTAGGTCCAAGACAGAAATCTCTGTCACCTCTGTCCTTTAACTTGAACATATTCGGTCCGAATACTTCCCATCTGCCCGAAGCCTGATATGCTTCCGCCGGAAGAAGCGCCGCCATAAGAAGCTCCTGTGCACCTGCTCTGTCCATTTCTTCACGGACTATCTGCTCAATCTTCTTCACACTGCGAAGTCCAAGCGGAAGATATGAATAAATACCTGCGGCAAGTCTTCTTATCATAGCCGCACGAAGCATCAGCTTGTGACTTGTGATTTCAGCCTCCGACGGAACTTCACGTAAAGTCGGCATAAGCAATTTTGACATTCTCATAATTTACACAATCCTTTCAATCAATACTTTTCACCCTTGATAAGAGTACCAATACCTGTTTTTGTAAATATTTCAAGCAACAGACAATGCGGAATACGTCCGTCGATTATATGCACACCTGCAACACCTGCATCAAGTGCATCAATACATCCAAGAACTTTGGGAATCATACCGCCGTTAATAATGCCGTTGTCAATCATTTCATGGATTTCATCGGGAGTTGCCTCGTAAACAATTTCACCGTTATCATCCTTAATTCCCTCAACATCGGTAAGAAGAATGAGCTTTTCAGCCTGAGTTGCCGCCGCAACTGCCGCCGCAACAGTATCTGCATTGATGTTATAGCTGTTACCCTCTTCATCTGTACCTATAGGAGCAATTACGGGAATCCACTGGTCGTTGCTGAGCATATTAAGAAGTGAATTGTTAACCTCAACTATGTCTCCTACAAAGCCTATATCAACCTGTTCACCGTCCACCTCAGTATACTGCTTTTTACACTTGATAAATCCGCCGTCGATACCGCATACACCAACTGCACGTCCGCCCTTGGCATTAAGAAGTGAAACAATTTCCTTATTTGTTTTACCGACAAGCACCTGCTGAGCTGTTTCCATTGTAAGTGTATCCGTTACACGAAGTCCGTTCACAAACTCACTTTTCACGCCTCGTTCATTAAGTGCCTTTGAAATATCAGGGCCGCCGCCATGAACAACAATCGGGTTAAGTCCGATAAACTTCAGGAGAGTAATATCCTCCATAACAGAGTTTTTAAGCTCCTCATTTATCATGGCATTCCCGCCGTATTTTACAACAACCGTTGAACCGCCGAATTTTTGCATATACGGCAGTGCTTCTATAAGAATTTCTGCTTTTTTAATCAGTTTTTCCATTACTTCACATCCTTAATTATAGGTAAAATCCCGCACCTGAAAGGGCAGTTTTTTCATCAAATCCAAAAAGAATATTCATATTCTGTAATGCCTGTCCTGCCGCACCCTTAACTATATTGTCAAGCGATGATACAACCACTGCACGGTTAAGTCTTTCATCAACCACAATACCGATGTCGATAAAGTTTGAGCCTGCAACATGCTTTGATTCGGGAAGCTCACCAACATTCTTCACACGTACAAAATACTCGTCCTTATAAAATTCCTTATACATATTAACAAGCTCTTCTGTTGTACATTTCTTGTTGAGGTTTATGTATATTGTTGAAACAATTCCTCTCTTTAAAGGAATAAGGTGCGGTGTGAACGAAACCATTACCTCACAGCCTGCTGCATGTGACAATTCCTGTTCAATCTCTGATGTATGACGATGCGTTGCCACTTTATACGCCTTCATATTTTCCGTACATTCACAAAAATGAACCTGTTGTGACAAGCCTCTGCCTGCACCTGTAACGCCTGATTTTGCATCTATGATAATATTTTCACTGTTTCCTATACCGCTCTTTAATAATGGATATGCACCAAGAATTGAGCATGTGGTATAGCATCCGGGATTACCGATAAGTCTTGCACCCTTGATTTTGTCTCTGTAAAGCTCGGGCATTCCGTATACCGATTCCTTAAGAAGCTCGGGCGATGAATGCTCCTGACCGTACCACTTCTCGTAAACCTTTATATCGTCATAACGGAAATCTCCGCTCAAATCAATAACCTTAACGCCCTTTTCAATAATTGAAGGGATAACGTCCTTTGACGCACCATGCGGAAGAGCTGTAAATGCAACATCACATTCTGCCACTTTATCAATATCAACACTTTCACATTCTTTATCAAGAATACCCTTCAAATTCGGATATACGTCGCTTATTTTCTGACCTGAAAAACTCTGCGAACCAAGAACTTCAATACTTACTTCGGGATGATTTGTAAGCAATCTTACAAGCTCGATTCCTGCATATCCTGTAGCGCCCAGTACAGCCGCTTTTATCATAAATAATCACCATAGCCTTTCATTTGGGGCAAATTAATCAAAATCTGCAATTTGCCATTATTCATCAATTTTATATTATATTACAAATCCTCTCCTTTGTAAAGAGCAAAAATATAAAATTGTGCATAAATGCTGTATATTCGGGGATTAAATGTAAATCTTCTGTTACATAACATTAATATGCATACCCTTGAATTGTTACAAATTAATCAATATAATAATAGCATAATATGTAGAAGTGTATCCTTTTTTAGAACACTATGTAAAAAGCTTGTACGGTGGTGATGCCTTTGAAAAACAGAATACAGAAGATTTTGTGTATCATATGCGCATTATCAGTTTTCCTTTTAAGCGTTCCTGCCTTTGCAGAATCGGATTTGGGGAAAATGTCGTCAATGTACGGGTATGTGCTTGACGATTACATCCGCACCTACGGCGTTATCAGTGACGAATATCCGCACGGTTCACCTGATTCGGGATTTGGCACAACGGGAGTTATTTACGGAGACCTTGTAAGACTTGATAACAACATGCCGCCGTATATGCTTATAT
>JAXJRQ010000155.1:0-3446 GCA_036310525.1 Clostridia bacterium | reverse complement strand
TCTCACTGCGCTGATAATAGTAGTACAGTTTTTCATCAGTAAACACAATATTTTTTGCACTATAGACAGCACGATAAGTCACGAACTCGTCTTCATTAATAACACCGACAGGAAAAAGAATATCCATAAAAGCCTTTATCTTATATACCTTCGCACTGCACTGAGATTTGAGTACATATCCCAAAAGAGCGGTTTGTGAATCCGTACATTGAATATCAGGAGTTTTAGTTTGCGGTGTAAAACTGTCTGCGCTGCCTTTTTCGTATTCGCACTGCGCCGCATTACAACCATTTTCTTCGCACAGACTAATCATTTTCTGAGCGAAGCTTTCATCCACAAAATCATCCGAATCCAGAAAAGTGATATAATCCTCAGCATCGGCAATTTCATAAACATATTTTAGTCCTGCATTTCTTGCATCGGACAAGCCGCCATTTTCTTTGTGAATTACTATTACATTTTCATACTGTTTTGCGTAATCATCGCAAATCATAGGACAGTTATCGGGAGAGCCGTCATCAATCAGAATAATATGCGTATCGGGATGACTCTGATTAAGCACCGAATCCACACAACGCTTAAGATATGCTTCAACCTTGTATACAGGTATTATAAAAAACATTTTTCTCATAATTGACCTTACTCTCCTTTTAATGTTATAAGTAAAACCTCCGGCGGATTAAAATAACGTTTTTTCTGCGGATTTTTATCACAACCGCCGCTCACAATCATCGCCGCCGAGCTTCCCTCTTGCACCAATCCGTATTCATACTCGGAAAAAAATGAATTTTCACCATTTTTTCCGATAAGACCGCCGACAAACGGCAGTCTCGCAATACCGCCATGAAGATGACCCGAAAGTATAAGGTCAACCCCTGTATCCTTTATATCGGGATACAAATCCGCACGGTGGCTTAAAAGAATTGTGAACATATCCTCATCAGGAAGCTGAGATTTTATGTTATTACGTATTACATTAAGCTTTTCATCGGTAACTACATCATGACGCGGGTCTTTTATTCCCGTGATGCATATGCTTTCTCCGTCTTTTTCAAGCGTAGTTGTTCCGTTTTCAAGCATATACACGTCAGCCGCCCACAATTTATCAATTATTTCATCATACGAACCGCATTGTCTGTCATGATTTCCGCTAACAGCGTATATCGGAATTCCCATAAGCGTCACTGCATTTGCTATTTCAAGGGTTTCGTCTATTGAATCATCGGGAAGCTGAACCATATCACCCGTAATTACAACAAAATCGGGTTTTTCGTCTTCGATATGGTCAATTATCTGCTTTGAAAAATCCGCCTCATGCAAATCCGATATTACAAGAACCTTACTCCCGTCAAATGCTTCAGGAATTCCCTTGTGTGAAAAGGTATATTCGGTAAGAAATACCTTTTCATTAATTTTTTCATTTACATATAAAGCAAGGAGAGCGGCTCCAAGCAAAAGTACGATAAACACAAGTACCGCCTTTATTTTTCGCATTCAAATCCACTCTCCTTTATTAAAAAATCTTATTTCATTTGTTCAGGCTTTGCGTAGAAATATCCCTGCTTATAATCAAATCCCATCTGCACGGCAAGACTATCCTGACTCTTTTTCTCTATACCGCATATACATGCCTTAATTCCGTTTGCATGACATCTTTCTATAATATCAGAAAAATATTTTATCATGTTTGCCGCCGCTTCAAGCATATCTTCTTCCGAAGTAGCATACATATCAGAATTGAGTATATCAAGACTCATTTTGATATAACCCGGCTTGATAACATTTAAAATTTCACGGTCTTCATCTGAATTTTCAAACTTATCAACGCAGATTTTAATTCCCATTTCTTCAAGAAGCATAATGTCCTCAAGCGATGATGAAATGTCCTTACCAACAAGCTCAAGGCATATTTTGCCTGCAGGAATGTCATTTTCCGATATGTGTTTTATGATAATATCATTAAGTGCAAAATCGGTTATCTGATTATACGGACAGTTAATATGTATAACGGGCACAGGCTTATTTGCCGCTTTCAGTGCCGCAAGGTCTTTGCACACACTGCCTATAATCCAGTCATTTAACTGTCTGAATATACCAAAATCCGAAACACAGCTTATAATCTTTCCGGGAGATACCATTCCAAACTGCGGACTCTGCCATCTGATAAACGCTTCCTTGTGTTCTTCGGCATTTTCATCATCGCAAAGCATCGACTGATAAACAAGGAAGAACTCCGAAAAATCATTAAGATACTGTTCATACAGAAGCTGATGCAATTCATCCATATCAGTTGTGTCAATCTCAATTTTCTTTTCAGTCTTATTTTCAATCTCTGCACGCAATGCATCGGTATCAACAAATTTCTTGATAAGCTCAAAAACAAATACTCCAATTACAGCCATACCAAATGTAAGAATTACAAGGAATATTCCTATAAGTGTAATCGGCTTATCGGCTGTTACTTCGGGAAGAATGAGGTATTCGAGGTCTGTATTCACTTTTCCCGAATAAAGCTCGCCTATTGTTCTGTTTGCAATACTGCTGTATTCATTTGACAAGGTCTCAATTTCCTGCATTATCTTTTCATTCTTTGCGATAAGTGCGGTCTTTGTTTCTGCAGGAACAGTGTCATTTACATATGAGGAAATTATCATATTGTAATATTCTATTGAATGTGCCGCATCAGTTGCATTTGATGCACGCTCTGAATAGCTTAAAATGATATTATCATATGTATTGGTGTAGTCTTCAAGGTCTGTATCCTCAAGAACATCCTGGTCACGGTTATTTGTCGTATCAACATTTTCCTGAACCTGTTCTGCCTGACGGTAAAGACCTGCCATTTTGTATGAGTCGTAGAAGCTTGTTATTTCGGCTTTGTAGTTTTCAGCAATCTTTCTGTTAACTTCCCAGTCCTCCTCAAGCTCCTTTACCTTGGTCTGATAGCTTTTTATGACCATTTCTCTGTCCTTTGCAAGATTTCCCGCACGGACATTTCCGTAATATTTTGCATACTGTATTTCCTTTAAATTCTGATACAGCTTGGAAAGCTCCGAGAATGTATATCCCGTAGCCTGAGAACGGAACTCGGGATAATATTGCGCAAGCTCATCAAGTGAGCTTATGATAGACTCAAGACCTGAACTCATTGAATCGGCAATTACGATATAGTCCGCTCCTGAATCCTTCACAATCTTTGCAAAATCGCCGATTGTCTTTTTATGATAATACTTTGCAAGCAAAAATTCATCATATTCCTTTATGATATTACTGAACATTTTTGGACCGAATTCGTCGCCTAAAGCCGCATCATAAGTGAATTTCATTTCGTATTCGGTTGCATTGACATCATATTTTTCACCAAGAAGTGCTGCAGATTCCGTCACTTCTTTATCAAGCTCGGTGATTACTTTGTTTATTGTTATATCCTGACGAATACCTTTTAC
>JAXJRQ010000154.1:0-6612 GCA_036310525.1 Clostridia bacterium | reverse complement strand
GGATATTATCACGGCAGACTCACCGAAAGCAACAACTACCGTGATAAGAAAAGCATAAAGCTTCCCGAAAGCGAACAACTTTTATACAAGGATGAAGATATTCCTGCCATTGTCAGCGAAGAGCTTTGGGACCGGGTAAATGCCATTCTCAAAGAAAGAGAAGAAAAATATAAGAAAAAGAGTTCCGGCACACAAAGTCGCTTCCCATACAGCGGTAAAATCAAATGCGAGGAACACGGTACATATTATTATCGCAAAATGTGGAAAGACAGAAAGGTTCCGCAGGAGGGTTGGTGCTGCAAGGTATACCTTGCAAAAGGCAGAAAAGCATGCCCGTCACCTCATCTTTACACAAGAGATTTAGATGCTATTCTCACTAAAATCGGCGCGGATATTCTTGAAAACAACGAAAAATATCAGTCGGATATAGACGAGCTTATTTCTTTATATGCAAAGACCACTCCTTCAAGAGTTGATTATTCAGGAGAAATCAAAAAGCTTTCTGCCGACATAGCAAAAATTGATGCAAAAAAGGACAAGGTTCTCGAGCTCTATACCGATGATGATATTTCCAAGGATGAATATCTGGAATCAAAAGACAAGCTCGACAAAGATAAAAAGAAACTGAGTGCCAAAATTGAAGCACTAAAAAAAGAGCAATCCGAAGCAAACGATCACACTTCTATTTTAGAGGAAGTCCGCAAAGAATTATCTTTAGCAGGCAAAAGTAAAAAGACAGCTTTAGAGGTTGCTCAAAGTATGTTAAAAGAAATAACGGTACTGAAAGAAAGCGAAGAAAAATGCGTGAAAATACGCGTGGATATGCGGTTTCCTAAGACTGAAAAGGTAAGCATTATAAAGCCCTTCATTTTGTATAGTGATACAGAAGTAAGTCCAATTGTTGGTACAGAAAAGCAAAGTGAAGAGCTTGTGAAATATTTACTGAGCGAGTTTGAAACCGACCCTTCAAAAATATGGGAATCTAATATTTTTGGTAAGTCCTTGTATGAGCTTGTGAACGAAGGACTTCACAACAAGCTTTCACGCATGCCTGATGAATCACGTAATAAGCTTCGTGAAACACTTCAGAGAATCATTAACGAAGGCAGCGGCGGGCTCATATGTATAATTCTGTAATTATTGGGAGGATATAATGAAAAAACTTCTCATTATTTTTTCCTGCTTAATTTTGATTGTTGGTTGTTCCTCAAGCGAACAAGCCAAAATGAAAATATCTGCATCTGAATTTGAATCGGACATATCTTCTGTATATGCAGAAAGTGCAGAATTTTCAGGTTTGCCCGATCAGGAATTTGAACAAAACATCAACAATAAAATAGCCGAGGACGTAAAAGGTGCACTTATTTCATTTGACACAATGGTATCTGAATCATCGGATGATTTGCGCATGGGTAACAGGTGTGTACTTGAAATTAAACAATTATTAAAATATAATGCCAAAAATTTCATAAGTCTGATAGAAGAACATTATGTATACACCGGAGGTGCGCACGGAAGCACCATGCACTATCCACGTAACATTGATACCCTGAATAATAAAATACTGTGTCTGGAAGACCTTTTTGCAGATGGTTACGAAAAAGAGCTTAATCGTATCATACGCACAATTACTGAAAGCGACAAAGAGAAATACAGTGATTTATGGGAACAACCCTTAATAGATAAGGACTCCGCTTTTTATATCAGCGACGAAAATCTTGTGATATTTTTCCAACCGTATGAGCTTTCATACTATGCAAAGGGATTTATTGAATTTCCAATCAAGCTAACTGAGATAGAGGGATTTTTAAAAGAAGAATACAAGCGGCTTGCAGTATAAAATAAAAAATCGCAGATTACTTATAATCTGCGATTTTTTATGTATGTATATTTTACATATTAGCTATCTGTTTAGCACAATCGGGGCAAATATTCTTGCCTTTATACTGCCTTATGCCATTAGCCTCCCCGCAAAAAATGCACGCGGGCTCATATTTCTTCAAAATAATCTTGTCGTCCTCTGTGTAGATATCAATACTATCCTTACAGTCGATGTCGAACTGTCTTCTAAGCTCTATAGGAAGAACTATTCTACCCAGTTCATCGATTTTTCTTGTGATGCCGGTTGCTTTCAAAAAAGACCGCCTCCTTCCATTGGTATTTGCCATTCTTTATTATAGCATCTTTTTTTTAACTTGTCAAATTGTTATTATTTTTTTTACATTTTTCAATAAAATTTTATTATTTTGTATACTTTTCGACCAAAATTATGTGCTAAATTCCGCCTTTTCTCTTAGTGGACTCATATCATTAGTCCAGAAAAATACTTTGACCGTGTCAGCCGAATTTACTGTATCAGGTAAATTATAGCAAAAATCACTTTCGTTTATCGGAATTTCAATTTCCTTTACATCGGCGCATATCAACTCATTATCAGAATTATAAAATCCGAATGCAGCCCAACAGTTTATACTCTCCCCTGTCATATTTTCAAATATTCCGCTGATATTGGTACTTAAATCCGAATTCATCATAACGCCAATTCCGTTATCATAATCGCACAGTGGCATTTTGAAACTGTTAATCCCAAAATCAGCCGTCAAAACAGTTGCATCTGCATCAATACCCGTTATATCAACTGTTGCATATGTAATACCATTTTCAGCCTCACTGATTTTAGGGTTAATTGCCACACCAGCGGTTTTTGCGGTGTCTCCCGAATATCCCGAAACTATACACGAAGCAAGATGATGATTATCATAAGCCGCCACATGAAGAAGTTTTTTTCCGTCTGATTCAGTAATTTTCATACGCTTAATCTGTGGTTTTTGAGTATCAATGTAAAGCGGCAGCTCTGTAACCTGCATCGCCTCTTCTTCACTGTCGTAAATATGTGCTCCAATAACAATAACCTTATATTCCCCATCCGGCAACCCTGAAATCATATCCGTCAGGATATATGCATTCATAGAAAGCCTGCCCGGGTTAGCCATGCGCCATATTCCGCTTTTTACTTTACCGTCTTTATCTGTGACATAAGTATAAGCATTCGCAAGACTTCTTTTGGGTGCCACCGACATTCCGAGTATATCCATATAACCGTCTTTGTTTGGTGAAACTACCGCATAATCCGAGTCATAAATATTTTTGCTGTAAATATTACCACCCGTATACATCAGTCCGTTCGGAACAATACTCAAAAGTCCGAATAAATCCGACACTGCGCCATCTTTTTCTCTTGGTTCATCAAAAAAATCCGCTTTAAGCCAGTCCCCGTAAAATCCCATAAAAGGTATGCTTATTTCGGGATTTGTTTTTGTTGTATCATTGAGCGAAACAAATCCTTCGACATAAAATCCGTTTGTGAAAATTTCAGACAATTCCGCTGTCTGCAGACTGTCCAAAGTCACATCAAAGCTTAGCTCAGTTTCCGAATTTGCGCTCACTGTTACCGTTTGCGGCAAGTCTGCCGTATGCTTTAGAAAAACAGTATCTGATACTGTATAATCATCCATATTATAGCCGTCAGTAATTGTATACAGCTCTATAGAATCATAAACTACATCAGTGTTGCTTAAATTCTGTGCAGCAAATTCTATATTGAATGAATCGGAAAGATTATCATAAAGAGAAATTTTTGTTTTATTATCTGTCCCCTTTAATATGACGGGAGTTTTCATCGCCGCTTCGACATCTGCCATTCCTGCGCCCTGAACTCTAGGTGAATAAGGAACACCGTCCGAACGCATAAGAATTTTACCCGTTGACATGAGCAGATTTTCAATTCTCATGGTTCTGTCAAAGTCATTAGCAACATTATCACCAACAAACTGATTCATCAAAACCGATATACCCGACATATATGGTGAAGCCATTGATGTTCCGCTCATATTCTGATATTCATTGCCCTTTTTTGCGGCATATATCTTATAACCCGGAGCGGTTATATCGGGTTCAAGCTCAAGACTTCCCGTTGTGCAATAGCTTGAAAACGACGAAACCGCCGTACCCGTTGCAGAAGCTACCGTAAATGCTCCCGGAGAATTCCCCGGTACACCGCCCGTAAAATATTCGGGGCTGTCTGTATAAGGAGTTTTTTTCTCAAAGCCTTTTCCGTAATTCCCCGCCGCCGTGCACACAGTTATACCATTTTTGCGAGCTACATCAATTGCTTTGGAAAATACAGTATTTTCACAAACATATCTCTGCCCGAGACTCATATTAATTGCATCAATATCAAGAATACAGGCATCATCAAGAGCGGCAATTACAGCATCCATTCCAAAGGATTTCCCATCGCCTATTTTCATCAATATAAGCTGAGCTTCGGGCGCTACTCCGTTAAAAAACGTACCGTCAGATAATTTTCCCTGCTTTCCTGCAGCGATTGAAGCAACATGAGTTCCGTGGTTAGCGTCTGCGTTTTCACAGTATGTGTTGGTATCATTATCAATATAATCATATGCAAAAGGTATTTTTTCACTCTTGTATACATTTTCATACTCATTTGCATTAACAGAAGACATATTTTTTACAAATTCCGCAACATCCTCTTTTGAAAATTTAGGATTTTGAGGTGCAGATTTGAACATATCATGGGTAATATCAAATTCATTATCAATAACGCAAATTACCTGTCCCTCGCCGTTGTAACCCATGTCATTTGACGCATATCCGAGATTTACTTCATCATCAGCTTCAGTAAGCTGAATTTCAGGTACAGGAATTTCTTCTGAAATATATATACCTTTAACATTATTTACTTTTAAAATTTTTTCAATATCGGAACTGTTTGCGGTAATAGAAAATCCGTTAAATACATTGGTGTATGTAAAGCCTTTTTCTATGTCTTGGCTGACTTCCATAATATCATCGCATACTTCAGACTGAACCTGCAACAGCTCTTCCTTCCACAGCTGCGCAGTACGTGACTTAGCGTAGTTGTATGCTCCCATATCCTGCGATTCACTGCATTCAAGCACGGGCTCACCTTCCACCTCGACTATCAATGAAACCTTGCCATCTTCCAGATACGGCAAAGCAATGTTTTCATATCCGACAGCAGATGCACACACCGAAAAAAACATCATTACTGATGTTGCCGCACAAATGAGCCTTTTTAACATCGAAAACCACCTCGTCCGAAATATACTATTTACATAATATCACACATTTAAATTAAAATCAATAATTTACTTTTTATTAAACCCGTATAAAAATTTATAAATCTATTGATTAAATTGATTTTTTATTATATAATATACTTTAATATGAATAAACACACGAAAGGACGAAATAAATGAAATTAGGTATAGTAGGATTACCGAATGTCGGAAAATCCACACTTTTTAACGCAATAACACAGGCAGGTGCAGAATCAGCAAACTATCCGTTCTGTACGATTGAACCCAACGTTGGAATAGTTGATGTTCCTGACGAAAGACTCGACAAGCTCGCTGAAATGTATAACCCTAAAAAGCTCACACGTGCATTTATTGAATTTGTTGACATAGCAGGTCTGGTTAAGGGAGCTTCAAAGGGTGAAGGTCTCGGAAACAAGTTCCTTGCAAACATCCGTGAATGTGACGCAATTGTTCATGTGGTGCGCTGTTTTGAAGATGCAAACATCACTCATGTTGACGGCTCTGTTGACCCGATACGTGATATTGAGACGATTAATCTGGAGCTTATTTTCTCCGATATTGAAATGATGGAAAGACGCATCGACCGAACAAAAAAGGCAATGAAGGGTGACAAATCTCTCGCAAAAGAGCTTGAGCTTCTTGAAAGAATCAAGGCTGTTCTTGAAGAAGGAAGACCTGCAAGAGTTCTCGATTTCACCGAGGACGAAGCAGCAATAGTTAAGGATTTATTCCTTATTTCAATGAAGCCGGTTATCTATGCAGCAAATGTGGCGGAAAATGATTTTGCAGAAGGGCTTGAAAATAACGATTTTGTAAACAAGGTCAAGGAATTTGCCGCTTCGGAAAATTCCGAGGTTATGCCCGTTTCAGCAAAAATTGAAGAAGAAATAGCACAGCTTGAAGGCGAAGAAAAGGCAATGTTCCTCGAAGAACTTGGAATGAGTGAATCGGGACTTGACAGACTTATCAAGGCAAGCTACACACTTCTCGGTCTTATAAGCTATCTTACCGCAGGTGAACCTGAGGTTCGTGCGTGGACTATCACAAACGGCACCAAAGCACCTCAGGCGGCTGGTAAAATCCATTCAGATTTTGAAAGAGGCTTTATCCGTGCAGAAGTTGTTCACTACAACGACCTTATGGAATGCGGCTCAATGGCAGCGGCTAAGGACAAGGGACTTGTACGAAGCGAAGGTAAGGAATATGTTATGAAGGACGGAGACATTGTTCTGTTCAGATTTAATGTTTAATATTTTGCAAGGGCGTTTTAGCGCCCTTGTTTTTTAGTAAATTGTAGGTTATCGGGATGTAAATAATTATCCCGCCGTAGGGACAGGCGTCCTCGACTGTCCGTTTATGGTTAATTTCACACGGACCGTCCGGAGTGAAGGTCCCTACAAATATAATTGTTTGCAACTGTATACAATTTACCGCCATAGGGGACATTCACGAATGTCCCGAAATACGG